>JBKGXW010000009.1:0-47874 GCA_046546395.1 Halanaerobiales bacterium | reverse complement strand
TTAAATAAGGAAGCAGCTAACTTATTTTTGATATATTATGTCAGTTTATGTTATAATTATATTAAGAGGTGATATTAATGAACATATCAGCTGCAACACAGAATCAATTAGCAAGTGTACAGCAGGCTATGCAGATGGTTACATTACAGAATGCTATGAATCAGGATGGTGAAGTTGTCGATAAGCTTATTCAGGGTATGCAGGAGAATAGCAAGGCTGTTCAACACGCTGCACAACCACACAGGGGGAGTAATATCGATGTCACCGTCTAATACTAAAATTTTAGTACATGAATGAGACTAACAGATTCCAATAGGGTTTGTTAGTCTTTTTTTTTAGAGAGATTATTGAGGTACTAAATCAATATATTGCAATAACGCATAGTACTTTAGAACCAATTTATAATTATGGAAGATTAAATGTCGATTTTTGCGATTCATTACTGTATAATATATTTAATGATAATAAAAAGTATTTTATGGTAATAGTTCCTAGTTATTAACATAAATGATTTTGTCAATTGATTTACTTATAAAGCTCATCGTGCTATCAAAAAGTAAGTTTAAAAAAGGTGTGTAAAGAAGGTGGTTGCGGATATAAGTATAATAAACAAAATACAATGATATGACAAAGGCAAACCATTTGAAAGAATGGGACGCAAAGCTATGGGTCTAAAGACTTACTTGATTATGGCCGTAGGCCAATTCATTTTTTCTAGTTCTATGACTGCCAGGATGCCAGGTATATATATATTTATATTAATTACTGCTGCCTGTAGCTGTTGATTGCTATAGGTTTTTTTGTGCATGAAGTTCTGGTTAACCATGCTTTATGCATACAATTTATCTGCGAAGTTTGACTTAATAACTAATATTATAGCAACTTATATAAGAAAGGTGGATATATGATCGATATACATTCACATGTTTTAATAATAGATAATGGAGCAGAAACAATAGGTGAGGCTATTGTTATGCTGAGAATAGCCGAGGAACAGGGTGTCATTCCATCGGTCGGAGGAAACCCAATCTGGCGGAGGGTCTGCTTGAAGTTGAATGAATTGGTGGTAAGCCATATATGCTACTGCAAAATAATCAACTGGTAATAGAAAATCAAGATGTTTTATTGGTCAATTCCAGGAAAATAAAAAATGGAATAATAACGAAGTTAAGAAAGGGATTGGCCTATGCAAATATCCTGTAATTACGTATATTTGCTATATTTAATTTAATTCCTGTCATTTAAGCTATTTATTGGGGAAAAATCTTGTTTTATTGCAGGAATTATGAGGAATATAGAGAATTATACTTAATAAGGATAAAAGGGATGAAAAAGGGGGATGAGCAGGTGAAAACAGTAATGGTTGTAGATGATGCTGCTTTTATGAGGTTAAATCTAAAAAATATCCTCAAGGATACGTATGAAGTTGTGGGTGAAGCACAGAACGGTCAGGAAGCTGTAACAATGTATCAAGATGTAAAGCCAGATATAGTTACAATGGATATCACCATGCCTGTCATGGATGGACTGGAGGCAATTAGAGCTATTAAGAAAGTTGATGCTGATGCAAAAATAATTGTCTGTAGTGCTATGGGACAACAGAAGATGATTATTGAGGCGATTGAAGCTGGTGCTAAAGACTTTATTGTAAAACCTTTTAAAGAAGCAAGGGTTCTTGAGGCTGTCAAGAAACTTGTATAATAGGACTTTATACACAAAATTAATTTATTTTGTTAATAAAAGTAGGTAAATCGGGTCTTTAGGCGAAATATTTACAGATTAGGTATATTTAACTATTGTTTACCAGTAACAATATGAAATGGGAGGGTGACAAAATGAATCCTTTTATTGATTTTTTAAGTAAGGGGCTTGATGGGGCCAATTATCGGCAGAAATTACTGGCCAATAATATTGCCAATGTAAATACCCCGGAATACAAAAGACAGGATCTTGATTTTGTCTCTGCTCTGGAGAGAGAAAGCGGGAAATCCGGTAATAGAAATGGGGTATCTCTTAAGACTACAGACAACGGTCATATTGGAGTATCGGGGGCTTCTAATGGTGTCAGCAGACCATTTAAAATGTTACATTTGAACAATACCAGCAGTAGGAATGATGGTAATAATGTTGATATGGATGTTGAAATGGCAGAGGTAGCCAAGAATAATATTTACTATAATACATTGATTCAGCAGGTAAGTGATCGGTTTAAATTCCTTAATAATGTTATAGATAAAGGGGGTAGACAATAATGTTTAGCAGCTTTAATATCAGTGCATCGGGGATGACTGCACAACGTAAGAGGATGGATGTTATATCAAATAATATAGCCAATGTTGATACTACCCGTACAGAGGAAGGTGGTCCCTATAGGAGGAAAATGCCTGTTTTTCAGGAAAGGGGTGCCAGGCCTTTTTCTGCTTTACTGAGAGATGAGATACAATTCAGACAGGATAATGGTGTGCAAATCTCTGAGATAGTAGAAGATACAAAGCCATTTAAACTGATACATAATCCAGAACACCCAGATGCCAATCAGGATGGTTATGTAGAGATGCCCAATGTTGATATTACCACTGAGATGGTAGATATGATAGATTCTTCCAGGGCATATGAAGCCAATGTAACGGCAATGAATACTTTTAAAAATATGGCCATGAAGGCATTGGAAATTGGCCGAGGATAGAGGGTGAAGACAAATGATTAACCCGATTAACAATAATTTTAAAATCGGTGAAAAATCGGATAGAAACTCAGCGGTTTCTGATAATACAGGTACTTCATTTGCAGAAATGTTGAAAAATAATCTGAATGATACCAATGAGGCTCTGAAAGAAGCCGATCAGGTTAGTGAAGCCTTCGCAACAGGTAAGATTGATGATATACACAGGGTAACTATCGCTACAGAGAACGCCAGAGTGGCCCTTAATCTAACCCTGTCAATTCAGAGTAAAGTGATGCAGGCATATAATGAGATTATGCGTCTGCAGATATAATTATTAACTTATTGATTAAATTATGCTTGTTACCTACTTACTTAGATTTGCTTAGGGATAATTATATTTCTGTAGCGACTTTTAAATTTGCCTGTAGCCATGGACGTCGAAAAGGCAAATTTCAAGAACGAAGGAATTATGGACGACAACTGAGTGACAAGCGGTAGAATTATTCCGGTATTAGTTTTGGTAGCTGCAGATAAGATATTCTTTTATATTTATACTTTTCAATTTATATTGATACTTACAATAGCTATAATACTTGAAAGAGGTTTTATTATGTTTGAATGGCTGAAACCATTTATTGAGCAATTTAAAGAACTTTGGGGTAATTTATCCAGACAGGCCAGAGTTATAATTGGAGCTGCCGTGGTAGGGGTGATTATACTCCTTATTTATATGGTTACTATTACTGGAACACAACAATACCAGGTGCTTTTCAGTAACCTGGACCCTACTGATGCCAACGCTATTGTGCAGAGACTGGAAGAAAGCGATACCTCATATCAATTGGAGAATGAGGGAAGGACAATCCTTGTACCACAGGACGTTGTCTATCAGACCAGAATAGCAATGGCCGGGGAAGGACTGCCTGCCCAGGGAGCAGTTGGTTTTGAAATCTTTGATCAGAGTAGTTTTGGAACTACTGATTTTGAAAGAAGGGTGAATTTTTACCGGGCTGTAGGGGGAGAATTGAGCCGTTCTATTCAGGACCTGAATGCTGTGGAGTATGCCAGGGTTCAGATAACTGCACCACGTGAAAGCATCTTTATTGAAGATGAACAGCCTGCTCAGGCTTCGGTATTATTGAAGATTGCGCCGGGCTATAGATTGCAGAACTCTCAGGTTCAGGCTATTGCCAATTTGGTGGCAAGTAGTGTGCAGAATCTGAATACTGATAATGTTACTATTATTGATACTGAAGGGAATCTCCTTACCAATAGTATGGATGGAGACAGCAGTGTATTTAATGGTCAAGTAACCATGAATCAATTTGAAGTTGAGAGGAAATTTGCTGAAGGTCTGAAACAGGATCTGAAGGTCATGTTAAGCAGGGTTCTGGGACCTGATAATTATACATTACAGGTTAAAGCGAAGTTGGACTTCGACCAGAGAGAAGTGGAGAGTAAGGAATATGAACCTGTTGTTGGGGAAGATGGTATAATACGAAGTCAGGAAGAATCAAGTGAGTCATATCAAGGGGAACCATCTGCTGGTGGGGCTCCTGGGACTGATACCAATATTCCTCAATATCAAAATGTTGAAGACGGTGGTGAAAGTTCACAGTATGAAAGAAGTGACATAATTACCAATTATGAAATAAATGAGAAGATTGAGCGCCATGTATATGCACCCGGTGAAGTGGAAAACATCTCTGTGGCGGTTGTAGTAAATGAGGATCTTGACCAGGAAAACATAGATAAGATTGAAAATGTTGTGCAGGCTGCTATTGGTTATGATGTAAATAGAGGAGATATTGTCACGGTTAGCAATATTGCATTTGATCGTTCTCTGGAACAGGAGATAGCTGAGGCAGAGGCAGCGGCTATAGCTGCTGGTCAAAATAGGACATACATATATGCTGGACTTATATTATTTGTATTTGTTTTATTCTTAATTTTATTCCGTATGATGAAGCGTTCTATAGAGACAGTCAGCGAAGAAGTAGTACCAGGTAAAGCGATCGATTATATGGTAGATGAAGACCTGGAAGAGGAAGTGGCTGCCTCGAGGGGTCTTACTAAAGAAGAGAAAGAGAGAAAGAAACTACGTGAGAATGTTGCAAAAGCAGTATCTGATCAACCCGAGGAGGTTGCTCAGTTATTAAAGAGTTGGTTGCTGGAAGACTAATTAGCAGGAGGATGATTTTATGCCCAGAAGAATGAAAGGCAAGAACAAAGCAGCAGTACTACTGGTTGCGCTTGGTCCGGATCTTTCTGCCAAGATATTTAAACACTTGAGTGATGAAGAAATAGAGGAATTAACACTGGAAATAGCCAATATGCAGAGGGTTAATCCTGATATGAAATATGATATACTGGAGGAATTCCATCAATTATTGGAAGCAAAAGATTATATCAACAGAGGTGGTATAGAATATGCCAGGGAAGTGCTGAATAAAGCCATTGGAGAAGATAAGGCCAATAGTATTCTGGAAAGGCTTACTGCCACACTTCAGGTTCGTCCTTTTGATGCTATTCGCAAGACAGACCCCGCTCAATTGTTGAATTTTATACAGGGTGAACACCCCCAGACTATTGCTATGATACTGGCATATCTGGATGCAAATCAGGCTTCCCAGATTTTATCAGCCCTGCCTCAGGAAATTCAGGCTGATGTATCCCGCCGTATTGCTATCATGGACAGGACATCTCCCGACATTATTAAAGATGTTGAAGCTATCCTTGAACAGAAATTATCATCTATTGTTACAAATGAATATGCCAGTACCGGTGGAGTTGAATCTATTGTAAATATTCTTAACTCTGTTGACAGGGGTACCGAGAAAAATATTCTTGATCAACTGGAAGAGGAAGACCCCGATCTGGCTACTGAAATCAGGAAGCGTATGTTTGTATTTGAGGATATTATGCTGCTGGACGAAAGAGCCGTACAGCTGGTTATGCGTCAGGTTGATACTCATGATGTGGCACTGGCCCTCAAGACTGCCAGTGATGATGTTGAAAACAAAATCTTCAGTAATATGTCCAAGAGGGCTGCTGAAATGCTGAAAGAAGATATAGAGTTTATGGGACCAGTAAGGCTGCGTGAGGTTGAAGAAGCACAACAGAGGATAGTAAATGTAATACGTCAGTTAGAAGATAGTGGCGAAATCGTAGTTGCCCGTGGAGGGGAGAGTGAAGTAATTGTCTAAGGTTATAAAGGCCTCTCAGATTACAGGTGAATACAAACTGGAAGAAAACAGCTACCTTCGTAAGAAAGAGGAAGTGGTTGAAGACAATTCTCAGGAAGAGAAGATAAGCCAGGAAGATATGTCTCAGGATGAGATTGAGGTTTTTGAGGGTATTATCCTGGAAGCAAAGCAGCAGGCTGCAGCTATAATTGAAGAGGCTGAAGAGGCTGCTGCAGAAATAAAGAACCGACTGGAACAGGAACAGGAAGATGCCTATCAGCAGGGTTTTGAGAAAGGGTATCAGGAGGGTCTGGAAAAAGGGACTCTTGAAGGTGAAAGAAAAACCCTGGAGGAACTTAATGTTTTGCTTGATTCTTTCGATAATATACTTAAGAAGACCGAAGATGAGCTGGAAAATAGTATTGATGATTTACAGCGTGATGTTATCAGTCTGGCAGTACAGATATCAAAAAAGATAGTAGCCAGCCAGATTGAGTTTAATCCAGAGCTTATTAATACTATAGTCCATGATATGTTGAGTGAGTTAACTGAGGTAGAAGAACTGAATGTATATATAAATACACACTTGATACAGTATATCGTTGAAGCCGATTTCAAGTCAGAATATATGACACAGAAGATAAACTTTATTGCTGACAGCAGTATCAAACCAGGGGATTGTATCATCGAGACTACCTTTGGCGGAAAAGATGGTACCCTGGAAAATAAGTTTTACTTACTGGAGAATGAATTACTAAAAGGGGCAGGCTTTAATGAAGAAGATTGACCTGGGTAACTTGGGTAACAGAATTAATAATCTGGAAGTCACCAGTAACTTTGGCCGGATTATTAGAGTGGTTGGTCTGGTAATAGAATCAGAAGGACCGCAGGCCAGTATTGGTGAAATCTGTTTAATTAAAACAGCTAATAAAGCCATAACTACTGAAGTTGTTGGTTTTGATAATAACAGGGTTTTACTGATGCCAATAGGAGACATGGAGGGGATCAATCCCGGAGCCAGGGTTGTCGCAACTGGAGAAAAGTTGAAAGTTAAAGTAGGTAATGCCCTGCTGGGACAGGTTCTTGATGGTCTCGGCAAACCCTTGATAAAAAACAATAGAATGCAGTCCGGTTTTACTGACGTTCCGGTTATGGCAAAACCACCCGATCCTTTGCAGAGAGAACGCATTAGGGATCCTCTTAGTCTGGGGATAAGGTGTATAGACGGCCTACTGACCTGTGGCCGCGGCCAGAGGGTTGGTATTTTTGCCGGTAGTGGTGTTGGCAAAAGTACTCTGATGGGCATGGTAGCCAGGAACACCGAGGCAGATATCAATGTGATAGGACTTGTCGGTGAGAGGGGCAGAGAGGTCAAGGATTTTATCGAAAGAGATCTGGGTGAGGAAGGGCTCAAACGCTCTGTTGTAGTGGTAGCCACCTCAGATAAACCCGCTCTTGTCAGGGTTAAGGCAGCACACGTTACTACTGCGATTGCTGAATATTTCAGGGATCAGGGATTAAATGTGCTGATGATGATGGATTCTGTGACCAGGGTAGCAATGGCCTTACGTGAAGTCGGGCTGGCGGTAGGAGAACCGCCGGCAACCAGGGGGTATCCCCCATCTGTCTTCGCAGAATTGCCCAGACTTCTGGAGAGAACAGGTACCAATGAAAATGGTGCAATAACTGCTCTCTATACTGTATTGGTAGAGGGAGATGACTTTAATGAGCCTGTCTCTGATACAGTGAGGGGTATATTGGATGGACACATAGCCCTTTCCAGAGAGCTTGCCTCCCGCAACCATTATCCTGCTATTGATGTACTGGAGAGTATTAGCAGGGTCATGACAGAGATTGTTGATGATCAACATCAACAGGCAGCAGGTGAGTTCAAGAGACTATTATCAGACTACAATGAAGCAGAAGATTTGATCAATATTGGGGCATATCAGGCCGGAAGTAATCCGGCGGTCGATAGGTCCATCAATAAGATCTCAGATATAAGAGCATACTTACAACAGGGTATTAATGAAAAAGTAGATTACAATCAGGCAATAGCCCGCTTAAAGAGTATAGTACAGTAGATGCAAATGTTTCTTAAATAGACTTAGGAATAATAATTATTCTGGAGCGACTGTTAAAACAGACTTGGAGACACGGACGTCTGAAAGACTGTTTTCCAGAACGAGTAAGACAGGACGTTGAACGAGAGTCAAGTGGAAGAATAATATTGTTCCGGTTGTATATTAGATATTTGTAGATATTGTTATAACGATTCTTTATTCAGAGGTGACAGACATGAAAAAATTTAAATTCAAGCTGAATAAGGTCCTTGAGGTAAGGCAGATAGAGGAAGATCAGGCTCAGAATAACCTTGTAGAGGCACAGCATAAAGCTAAAGAGATTGAAAATGAGATTTATCGCCTGGAAGAAGTACAATCTGACCTTTATCAAAGGATAAGAAGTGTAGAAGATATGTCATTGGAAGAGAGTATGGCATACAGGGAGTATATGCAGACAAATCGTTATTATATACAGAGAACTGAAAAGAATCTGAAATCCCAGGAAAAAGAAGTTGAAAATTTCCGGGAACACTATCTGGAGAAGAGAAAAAAGAGAGAAATACTTGAGAAGATAAAAGAAAAGAATTATAAAAGTTATTATAAAGAAGTTTTACACAAAGAACAAAAAGTCCTGGATGAGCTGGGATTAAGGGCTCAGGGTCTTAAGGGGGTTTAATGTATAAATGACAAAAGGCAAGGGTTTTTTATATCTTTTATTGGTTTTGTTGGTTTTTATTGCAGGGGTATGGATTTTAAATAGCACAGGAGTTATTTCTGTAAAAGCCTGGGGAGAAAATTTAATTACCAATACACCATTTTTAGAGGAATATGTACAGACAAACGAGGCCTATGAGCAGGTTTCCAGTGACTTCAATGCTCTGGAAGAACAGCTGACAGAGCTCCAAGAAGAAAATAGCAATCTCCAGAGAGAATATAGAGCCGCTGAACAACTTATTGCTGAACAGGAGGCTGAGATAGAACAACTGGAAGCAGAACTGGAAGCTGTTCAGGAAAGCAGACTCAGAGAAGAAGAAAGAATAGCAAAACTGGTTAAAATTTATGAAGAAATGGATGCTGATGATGCTGCAAAAATTATTGTTTCTTTAGATGAGAATTTAGCAATTAGCATCTTAACTAATCTAAAAGAAGAAAATGCAGCAGAAATATTGACCGCACTACCATCAGAAGATGCAGCTAGATATTCGGAGGCTATAGAATAGTAACTTTATAGATATAGATATTTATGAATTCAGCTAAAGTTTTCAGATGACCAGACCAGGCATGATATTAGTAATGGTATTAATAGAAGGTTAGCCTGAGACAATGTGTTCTTAATACAGGCGGAAATAATGTCTGTTTAAGATATAGATATATTCATTGAAGGGAGGTGACATAAATAAGCGGTTTAACTTACAACTTAATAGATAGTGGTCAGGCAGGAATTAATCAAGATGTCAATCGTTTAAACAGACGAAACATTCAAAGTTCATCTGGTGAAAATGGAGGTTTTGCTGTTTTTCTGAGAAAAAAATTTGATGATTCCGATCTTGAAAATGCTAATTTTATCTCCCGTAATAGAAGACTTGATAGAGAAAATGAATCTACTGAAGGGGAGATACAGGACCTGGAACTGGCTATCCTGAAGTTGATACTTCAAAATGATTTAACTTACAGCAATAATGACGGTAAGATAAAAGCAGATGTATTTAATCCTGGAGAACTGTTGACTATGAAAGAGAGAATTTCAAGCTTTCTGGAGACTCTTGAGCTAAAGAATACAGGTCAGGATATACAGGCTGGAATAAACCCCACTCTTCTGGAAGATTTAAATATAGAAGCTTTGAAAGAATTAAGAAACAAAATAGATATTCTACTTTCTGAAGGGCAAGAGGGATTAAGCTTTAATGAAAAAGAGCTGGGAAATCTGCTGAAATTGCACAACGGTGACAATGACCGTCATATCAGTAGTAAGATAGAACAGTTAATCACAGCAATGAATCAGAGAAACATTACTAATGGAGACATATTTTCTGAAGTGTCAGAAAGACCCGGGAATATTAGAGGAAGATATCAGACTGTAACTCTATCTTCTCGTAACAGATCAACTTATGAAGACGGAAGTCTAGTTACCGGCAGGAATATCCTTTCAAAAAACCAGCAGCAGATAGTTTCAATACTGTCTCGTAGCAATCCGATACTGGCTGAACAGCTTGCCAGTTATGATAAGAGCCAGTTTGAAAAACTCATCAATGAAACAGCAGAGCTTGCACAGGTTTTTAAAGAAAGGGATGTTTTCACAGAGTGGACGAATACTACTGACAGGCTTATCAATCAGTCTACTGATGGTCCTGAACAAATGAGCGAGCAGGCTAATAGTATAGGGCATAGGTTAATTGAACAACTGTTATTTAACCATGAGAGTTTAAGTAATGAAGACCAATCGATGAGTGGAATGACTGATAAAACCCGTAATACAAATCAACTAAGTGACGTTGAACGATTAGCACAGATCTTATCAAGAATTGAAAATCTGAAAGGCAATTCAGTGGACCATCAAATTCATGTCAGGAATACTCATGATAGTAACAGTTATCAGGCCAGGTTAACACAACTCCAACTGATGATGAAGAGTAGTTCAGATGATAATAAGCAAGGAGTTAATCGATCTGAGAGAAATTTAATACCAGGGATAATGGGTAGCAAAACATCAGACGAATCAAATCAACTGACTAGCGGAAGAGTTGGGAATGGCTTCGAAAGATCGAATACAGCAGAGGATAATTTATTAAAGCAGCTAACAAATATAAATAATCTATCATCTGACCAGGCAGAGGAAAATGGCAATTTAAGAAGTACTTTGAGCAATATCGTTAATTCGATGATGACTGGAAGTAAGAGAAGTTCTGAGAATATGATTAATCTTGATAATAGTTCTGGAAGAAATCCCTTTACTTTTGATAGAACTGATATTAGTCCCGGACTGAATGAAACTGAAAGATCGAAAATTTCGAGAAATCAGCAACAGGTAAACAATCCCTTTGCTAACTTAACTACTTTAAAAACTGGTAGTGAAGCAGCTAATAGAGTGCATGATAATCAGAATCCAGTTAATCAGGGAGATGTCTACAGTCAGGTCGAGAAAGGGCTGGAATCATTTCAGAGGATTGGGAAGAACAGTATTGAGATGCAGTTAGAACCAGAATCACTGGGAAAAGTGAAGTTAAACATCGCAGTGGAAGATGGTCAGGTCTCAGTACAGTTCAAAGTAGATAATACGTTTGTGAAAAATGAACTGGAGCAAAATATTCATCTACTGAAAAACAATTTTATTAGACAGGGATATAATGTTGATCATATCCAGGTAGAGACAGATAATCATGATGCAGCTTTCCAGCAGCAGGATGGTTCAGCAAATCAGAACTTCAATCAGCAGTCAAACCAACAGGGAAGACAGAATCCAGAATTTGAGGGAATGACTGTAGAAGAAATCTATAATATGTTTCTTCAGGAAGAGGAAGAAGGGATTGATGTCTTCTCATATTACAGAAAAATGAGATACAGTAATGCTCAGAGCTTGAACTACTTTGCTTAAATAATTAAATTTGATTAAGCAACCTGATTAAGAAAATCAACCTGATTAAAGGAATTTGATAAAAAAACGAGTAAAACAATGTAATGATAAATAAGCCAGAAGTCAATCTAGCAAAGCTGATGGAAACAGATATATGGAAAGGAGGTAGGCGATGACGAATGGAGTATTGACACAATTCCTTTACGAGACTGCCAATCAATTACGCAGCAACAACAAATACTCAACACAGGCAGCAAACCAGAAATATAGTGCGACTACTGCAAATGAAGAAACTGAAAATGATGGTAACGGTAGTGAAATAATTTCTGAAGGAGAAGACAGGATGGGGAAGGATGCCTTTTTACAACTATTGGTTACACAACTAAGATATCAGGACCCACTTTCTCCAATGGAAAACAAGGAATTTATCGCTCAAATGGCCCAGTTCAGTTCACTGGAACAGATGCAGAACATGAATAAGAACATGGAAAACTTTATTAAAGTAGAAACATTAAGTCAGGGTGCTGCACTGGTTGGAAAAGATGTTGATACAATCAGTCCCGACACTGGAGAAGTCATTACCGGAATTGTGGAAAGGGTTTCATTTGAGGAAGGAGACGTTTTTGCATATCTGGACAATGGAACAAAACTAAATATTGCTGACATTACGGCAATTCATTAGCTTAAAGAAGTCTATTTAGATGGGAAAATTGTAGAATAATTATTAGAGATTAAGCTTGTTTTTAGTGAGGTGAAGTAGATGAGTAATCCTTTATTTGTTAATAATTCAATACGTCCAGTCAGGCCGGGGAATAATGATAGTAAAAACACCAGACAGGTAGCAAATAATAAAGGCCCTTCATTTGGGGATATACTTAAAAAGAAAATAGATCAAAATAGTCCTATCAAGTTTTCTAAACATGCCCAGAATCGTCTGGTTTCCAGGAACATAAATTTATCAAATCAGGACCTGGATCAACTAGCGAATGGAGTTCAGAAGGCTGCAGATAAGGGTTCAAAGGATTCGCTGGTAATGGTAAACAATGTCGCCTATGTTGTCAGCGTAGAGAACAAGACTGTTGTGACAGCGGTTGACGACGGCAGTATGAACGACAAAGTTTTTACCAATATCGATAGTGCAGTATTTATGGAATAGGCAGTACGCATATGTTTTAAATTTGAAATGTATTCCCATAGAGAACTAAAGTAACGTTCTGGGGCTAAAGAAAAAATCGTATAAAGAAAAAATAGAATAACAATTAAAAAATAATAGTGAAACTGGTTAACGGGCTGGACCTTTTTAGGAAGCCTTTGGATACTAAATGATAGAAGTATCTACCAGTTTAAAAGACTAAGGAGGTCAATTATATATGTTAAGATCTATGTATTCAGGTGTGTCTGGACTAACAGGGCATCAGACAAAGTTAGATGTAATAGGTAATAATATTGGAAATGTAAACACTACCGGATATAAAGGCAGCCGTGTTACTTTCAAAGAAATGCTGAATCAAACACTTCAGGGTGCCAGTGCACCTAATAATAATATTGGTGGTACTAACCCTCAACAGGTAGGGCTGGGTGTTGGTATTGGAAGTATTGATGTTGATCATACTCAGGGCAACTTACAATCAACTGGCAAGACAGAAGATTTAGCTATTGATGGAAACGGTTTTTTTGTAGTAAATGATGGTGGACAAAATTTATATACACGTTCAGGGGCAATGACACTGGATGACGACGGATATCTAGTAAATGCTGCTAATGGTTACCGGGTTCAGGGTTGGATACCGAATCCTGTACCGGGGCCAATAAATCCTGCTGATGATAATATCGGCCCGGTCGAGATCCCTATAGGTTCT
This sequence comes from Halanaerobiales bacterium, assembly GCA_046546395.1. Taxonomy (GTDB): domain Bacteria; phylum Bacillota; class Halanaerobiia; order Halanaerobiales; family DTU029; genus JBDNGI01. The sequence continues at coordinate 34,531 of JBKGXW010000009.1, read as the reverse complement.
ACTATTCAAGCTATGGCGACAGATGAAGTAGATCTAGGTAAGAATCTAAATAGTGAAGTGGCTATTGGCGATACAAGAACAATTACTGTTGATGTATATGACTCGCTGGGAGCAGAACATACAGTGAACATTGAGCTCACCAAGACTGCAGATAATAACTGGGATTGGAATGTTACCAATGCTACAAACAATCTCACAGGTGAAAGTGCAACAACAATAGCCGGGGATGGAGAGTTGTCTTTTGACCCATCAGGAGAATTAGATCCTACAGATCCTAATAGTATTGTTATAAATAACCCATTAAGTTTTACTCCTGCAAATGGTGCCGATCCAGTTAATATAGATATTGATTTCAGTAAAATCAAACAATATGCGGCGCCTTATACAGTTGAAGCAATTGATTCTACTGGATATGCAAAAGGTGAATTAAAGTCATATTCTGTAAATTCAGATGGTGTTGTTATCGGTAATTATTCTAATGGACAGCGTGAACCGCTTGCTCAGATAGCCGTTGCTAGCTTTAATAATCCTGCTGGACTCAGCAAAGAGGGCGGTTCTTTATTCTCACCAAGTCCTAACTCAGGGATTCCACAGGTAGGGGCTGCTAATAATGGGGGAAGAGGTTCTATCTTATCTGGCACACTTGAGATGTCTAACGTTGATTTAGCTAAACAATTTACAGAAATGATTACAGCTCAGCGTGGTTTCCAGGCAAACTCCAAGGTGATCACTACATCTGATCAAATGCTTCAGGATCTTGTAGGACTTAAACGATAGGCATAGTGTCAGTTTAAGTAAACCTGGTTTATAGGATATATTATCACATCACTTTTTGTCTAACATTTAAACTAAGTGGTAGTTGTAAATTAAAGTTAAGTTAGAATTAGTAAACAAATAAACAGAAGGGGGTGGTTTGATGATTAAAATCATTAAAATGGATGGAGAAGAGATTGTTATTAATGCGGAATTAATAGAAACAATAAAAGCCACCCCTGATACTGTTATACATTTGACAACAGGGAAGCGAATTCTTGTACTTGATGAAGTAGATGAGATTATAGATAAGGTAATTGAGTATAAGCGGAAAATTATGGGAAGCAGAGGGGTGGAATAATGGATCTGGCTACAATCATTGGACTTATAATAGGAGTTGTACTACTTGGTGGTTCTATAATTCTTGGAGGAAATGTAATCATATTTGTCAGTATACAATCTGCCCTTATTGTTTTCGGTGGAACTCTTGCTGGAACCATGGTCAGTTATTCTTTATCTGATATATTAAGAATCCCTCAATTAATGCGAATAGCATTCCAGAAGAAAGAACTGGACTCAGCAAGGATAATAGAGGTACTGGTGGGTTTTGCAGAAAAGGCGCGTCGTGAAGGACTGCTTGCACTTGAACAGGACGTTATGGAAATAGATGATGTTTTTTTGCAGAAGGGTGTGCAACTGGTTGTTGATGGTACAGACCCTGAACTTGTCAGAAATATTCTGGAGACTAAACTGACTTTCCTGGAAGAAAGACATGCTAATAGTAGAGCTATCATGGATACAATGGGCTCTCTGGCACCAGCCTTTGGAATGATTGGTACATTGATAGGTCTGATACAGATGTTAAGTCAGCTTGACGACCCCGATCAATTGGGAAGTGGAATGGCGACAGCACTTATTACTACTCTTTATGGTGCTCTGGCAGCCAATCTTGTTTTTATACCCCTGTCCAATAAATTGAAGGCAAAGAGTGAGGATGAAATCTTACTGAAGGAAGTTATGATTGAAGGGATTCTTTCCATACAGGCGGGTGAGAACCCTCGTATTGTTGAGGAAAAACTATCAGCCTTCCTGGTAGCAGGAACAATAGAGCAAAATGAGGAGGCTGAAGCGATGGCGGTGGAAAATAATGCCTAGAAGAAAGAAAAAACAGGAAGAAAGTCAACCGGGTTCTCCTGCATGGATGACAACCTTTGGAGATATGATGACACTCTTACTGGTTTTTTTCGTTCTACTATATTCCTTTTCAATAATGGACCTGGAAAAATTTGAGGGTTTTATATCAGCTCTACAGTCAAAATTAGGAGTACTTGAAGGTGGCACAACTATCAGTGATGAAAATAGGGTATCCCGGGGTTCTCAGGGTCAAGACTTCAATCCCGATAATGCAAATTTTCAAAAAGTAATGGGTGAACTTCGACAGTATATTGACGAACAGGAGCTGAATGACCGGGTTAAGCTTGAGGTCAATGAAAGAGGGCTGGTTGTGAGGTTAACCGGACAGATTCTTTATGATCTTGGTAGAGCTGAGATAAAGTCAGAGGGAAGGGAAGTACTGAATCAGGTAGCCGATTCTATCATAGGGGTTCCAAATGATGTCGTCGTTGAAGGACATACTGATGACTGGCCGATTAGTACTGAGAGATTCCCCTCCAACTGGGAACTATCCACTACACGGGCGACAAATGTTATCAGATATTTTATAGAAGAACACAATATAAATCCTGCTCGTTTGTCGGCGGCTGGCTATTCGGAATACAGACCGCTGGTTGACAATGAAACTGCGATAATGCGAGCCAGGAATAGAAGGGTAGAAATAGTAGTGCTCAGGCAGAACAATAACAGATAAGAGCAGGAGTGATTTTAATGGCAGATGAAAACAACAGTGGAATAAACATGAAAACACTGATAATTTTGATGATAGTTATGATAATAATTACGGGTATTTTTAGTTATCTCTTTATGTCCTTCCTGGCTCCTGGAAATCAGGGATCGCAGGAAGTGGCAGCCCCGGAGGAAGAAACAGAAGAAGTTGGGCCGACTTATACCCTGGGAGAATTTGTTGTTAACCTTTCCGGTTCCAGGGGATATCAATATATTAAAGCAAATATTGTGGTTGAAGTAGATGAAAAAGCTGTCATCGAGGAACTTGACAGAAGAAATCCACAGATACGTGACCTTATTATCTCGACTTTAAGGGAACAACAAATAGAAGATATAGAGGCCCCTGGTGCCAGTGTTATTAAAAGTCAGATCATGAACAGAGTTAATGGAGTTTTGAACTCGGGTAATCTCATAAATGTGTGGTTTACACAATTAGTAGTACAGTAGGGAGGCTGAGCTAAATGGCTGATGTTCTATCTCAAAATGAAATAGACTCTCTGCTTTCTGCCTTATCTTCCGGTGATGTAGATGTAGAGGAAATGAAAAAGGAATCAGAGGGTCAGCAGATTAAGGCATATGATTTTAGACGTCCTGACAAATTGTCCAAGGAACAGATGAGAACTCTTCAAATGATACATGAAAATATGGCTCGCCTGCTTACTACAATACTCTCCACACATTTACGGGCTATGGTTAATTTTGAGGTTGCATCAATTGAGCAGCTCTCATATGAGGAGTTTATCCGATCACTGCCTGAGCCAACAATAATTGGTATCAGTGAATTAAAGCCTTTTAATGGACAGTTTATTTTTGAAATAAATCCTGACATTGGTTTTGTTATTATTGACAGGCTTTTTGGTGGGCTGGGTAAATCATTTGATAGTATCAGGCCTTTTACAGACATCGAAAAGGTTGTTTTGCGGAAAGTAATAAACTGGTTTCTGGCTGGAATTCCTGAAGCCTGGGAAAATATTATCCGGGTCGAACCAAGTTTGAGGGAAATAGAATCCAACCCTCAATTTATCCAGGTGGTACCAAGTAATGATATGACTATATTGATTACCCTACAGGCCAAAATAGCCGATGCTGAGGGGTTAATAAATATATGTATTCCATATATTATGATTGAACCAATAGTTGACAAGCTAAATGCACAGCAGTGGTTTGCAAATACAAGACAGGAACAAACAGCAAGACATATAAAGGCTCTTAAAAACAGGATACAGAAGGCCAAAATTGAAATGCAGTCCGAATTAGGTAATACCATGCTGACAGTAACTGATTTACTGTATCTCCAACCAGGAGATGTGATTAGGCTTGATCAGAAAACTGACGAAAAGATTAGTATGAGAATTGGGCAGCATGTTAAATTTAAGGGGATAGCAGGAGCACACCGTAAACATATGGCTGTCAAGATAACCGATGTTATTTCGAATGAAGAGGAAGGTGAACTTGATGAGTGATGGTAAAATATTATCACAGGCAGAGATTGATGCCCTGATGAATAGTAATGACGATGATGAAGGAGATTCTGGGAATCAGGTAAATACATTGACGGAAGAAGAGAAGGACGTACTTGGAGAGGTAGGCAATATAGCCATGGGTTCGGCTGCTACTGCTCTATATACATTGCTCGATAAGAAAGTAGAGATTACTACACCTGAGGTAAGTGTTGTTACTTTTGATGATGTGATAGAGGAATATGATAGGCCCTGTGTGCTGGTATCAGTGGAATACATAGCTGGACTTGAGGGTTCTAATCTTTTAATCATTAAAGCAGAGGATGCAGCAATTATAGCAGATTTGATGATGGGAGGAGATGGAACAGACCCTGACGAGCAGCTCGATGAAATAAGAACAAGTGCTGTTGGTGAAGCCATGAATCAAATGATGGGTTCTGCGTCAACCTCTCTGTCAAGTATTATAGGGGATTTAGTGAATATATCGCCGCCGGTTTCAAAACACCTTTCTCTTGACCAGGCTATAGATGACGATGATATTAATTTTGATGAGGAGGATTTACTTGTAGAAACATCTTTCCAGCTAAAAATTGGAGATCTGGTAGATAGTAGTTTTAAACAGTTGGCTCCTCTGGAGTTTACAAAGAGACTGGTAGCAAACCTGACAAATATAGAGAGCGGAGGCTTGACTGCTAAAGAGGAGCTATTAGAAGAGGAGATTGAACAGGAAGAACCTGCTACAGTTGCTGATATGAAGCAACAGGTGCAGGCTAAAGCCCGGGCTCAACAGCAGCAAGAGGAGCCGGTGCAGCAGACCGCTCCACAACAGGATAGCGCTCAACAACAGAGAAGGGAAGTGGCGGCTTCTTATACCGGTAGTAGGGATATAAGTCATGATCCAGTTGGTGTGCAGCGGGCTCAATTCCCTGATTTTGATAATGCTGCAACTGCAGCACTTCCGCAAAATATGGAATTAATACACGATGTACCACTACAGGTGACAGTGAGACTGGGTAAAAGCAAAATGACTATTAAAGAAATACTGGACCTGGGAGAAGGATCTATTGTTGAACTGGACAAACTTGCTGGTGAACCTGTTGATTTACTTGTTAACGGAAAGTTAGTGGCCAAAGGAGAGGTAGTCGTAATTGATGAAAACTTTGGTTTCAGAGTAAAAGATATTATCAGTCCTATGGAGAGAATAAACAACCTGTAATTTCTGTGTCCTTTGAATATTGTATTAAAGATTAAAAAACTACAAACAAAATTAAGGGGAACCAACATGAATCTCACACTGGAATTTCTACAGATAGTTATGGCTTTAATACTTGTTTTAGGTCTGATATATGTAATTGCCTATTTTATGAAAAACAGGATGATGTCAGGGAAGAGTAAACATATTATGATTCTTGAACGGGTATACATTTCCCCGAAAATCAACCTGTCACTTGTCAGGGCAAAGAACAGAGTATTATTACTCGGTATTAGCAGTGAAGGTATTGAACTGCTTGAAAGCTGGCCGTCAGAAGAGTTTGAAGATCTGGAAACAGAAGAAGATAAAAACTTTAAAGATTATATACAGGAGTTTATGAATAAACCTGGGTCTTTTTATGCTAGGCGTGATAATAATGATAAGAAATAGATTACTCATAATGCTTTTTATCACAGTGTTTGTTCTATCTACTTTTTCTCTAACGGCTATTGCTGAAGAATTTGAACTACCTGATATAAATCTCCAGATAGGAGATGGTGGAGATGATGTTGAAGGAGAGGAAGGAAATGATCTGGTTCTTTCTTTACGAATTCTCTTACTTTTAACAGTCATTTCATTAGCACCTTCAATATTAATTATGCTAACTTCGTTTACCAGGATTATTATCGTATTATCATTGATCAGAAACGCCCTGGCTACGCAGAGGATGCCTCCAAATCAGATTCTGATAGGACTGGCATTATTCCTGACGGTATTTATTATGGCACCTGTCTGGCAGTCAATCAATACAAATGCTGTAGAACCATATATGAATCAGGAAATAAGTACAGAAACTCTCTATGAGGAGGGTGCAGAACCTTTAAGGGAATTCATGTTTCAGCAGACCAGGGAGAAAGACCTGGCCTTATTTGTAGAGATGGCTAATCTGGAACGTCCTGAAAACCGGGATGACATACCCTTATATGTACTGATTCCTGCGTTTGTGATAAGTGAATTAAAGACTGCATTTCAGATAGGTTTTATGATATATTTACCTTTTATTATGATCGATATGGTGGTGGCCAGTATCCTGATGTCAATGGGTATGATGATGCTGCCTCCTGTTATGATATCTCTTCCATTTAAAATATTATTGTTTATACTGGTAGATGGTTGGTATCTTGTGATAGAAACATTAATAAAAACCTTCGGCTAACGGAGTTTTAACTGAAATTGTCAACATAGAAGTAAGGCTATATATTGGATAGTAAGAAATTTACTCGTTATATTTATCCAGGAAGGGTGGTTTTATGGATCAATCAGTAGTTATATCTATTGGTAGGGATAGTTTATATACTGTTATACAGATCATTTTACCTGTAGTAGGTTTAGGATTATTAACCGGCCTTATAGTAGCTATTTTTCAGGCTACAACCCAGATCCAGGAACAGACACTGGCTTTTATACCAAAGATACTGGTTATCATGCTGGCTGTAGTTATTTTTGGACCCTGGATGCTTTCAACTATGGTTGATTTTGTGACAAATCTATTTCAGAATATACCACAATATATAGGATGAGAATTATCCAGTAAAATTGTCAGACGTTTTAATTAACTGCTTTGGAGGAAAACATTATTTATTAGCATATTAGAAAAAGGGTGTTAACCGATGACCTTAGGGGATATTTTAAGCAATTATACTTATCAATTCATACTTCTTTTATTTAGATACTCAGGTCTTTTTTTGATAACACCTATTTTTAGTAGTAGGATTGTACCTTCCAGAATCAAGGTCGGTCTGGCTTTTTTATTTGCTATAATAACACTACCTCTAATTCAGGGAACACACCCCTTTCCGGATCAGGTAATGATGATATTAATTGAGGTACTACGCGAATTGCTGATTGGATTAGTTATTGGTTTTATAGCTTTTCTTTCTTTTGCGGTTGTACAACTGGCTGGAAGGTTTGTTGATATGAGAATGGGTTTTGCAATAGTCAATGTTGCCGACCCTATCCATGGTGATACACTTCCTCTGATGGGACAATTTAAGAATGTGCTGGTGACACTGTTATTTCTTGCTATCAACGGTCATCATATTATGATCAGGGCCGTCAGCCGCAGTTTTGATATCATACCATTAGGTGGAGCGGTTTTAAGCAATAGCGCCTTACAATTAATACTTCGAAATGCAGGGGATATTTTTGTTCTGGCTTTTAAAGTGGCGCTTCCGGTGGTGGCTACATTGTTTGTTGCAGATATTATTCTGGGTTTTATGGCCAGGACCATACCACAATTAAATGTGTTTGTCGTTGGACTGCCCATGAAAATACTTGTTGGTTTAATTGTTATGATGTTATCTATAAATATTATCATTAATTATACAGGTGATATATTTAATGAGATGTTCAGAAATGTCTTCAGGATACTTGAAATGCTTTCCTGACTTTTCAGAGCGCAAAATATAGAATTTCTTTAGCGAACAATTTGATTTTTTGTTATTTATAGCCTGGAAAAAGAATGGGGCTGCCTTATCTTCAAAATTGGTGGTATTCTATCCAGGATATATATCGGAAATAATTGATAAATAATTAAGGGGGGAGAATAGAGTGCCTGATAATTCCAGTGGACAGAAGACGGAAAAACCGACCTCGAAGCGGCTTGAGAAGGCCCGGGAAGAGGGCCAGGTTGCTAAGAGTCAGGAATTGAATTCAGCCTTCACTTTACTGGCAAGTTTCTTTGTTTTATATATTGTCTTTGGAAACTTTATACAATCATTGACAGGAAAGATGAACACTTTTCTTTCATTTAGTACTCTCCCTGAAATCACTTTAGATAATTCATACACGATAATGATGGATGTATTCATATACATTGCCAGGACAGTCGCTCCCGTAATGGTGGCATCTGCTATTATTGGTTTATTTATAAACTTTGTACAGGTTGGTCCCCGTTTTGTGCCGAAGGTTATCAAGCCCAAGATAAGCAAATTAAACCCAATTGAGGGGGCAAAACGATTATTTTCACTGAAGTCTGTAATAGAATTAGTAAAATCTCTGGCCAAGGCAGTAGTTATTAGTTTATTAACATATAGTCAATTGAGAAATGCTTGGCCGACATTAATAACCCTGACTGAACAGGGATTAGAGCCAGCTCTATTATTTACTGCAGAACTTATTTTCAGGATTGCAGTAAATATAATTATCTTTCTTATCATTCTGGGAATAGCAGATTATATTTATCAGCGCTGGGAGTTTATGCGTAATCTCAAGATGACAAAACAGGAAGTTAAGGAAGAATATAAGGAAATGGAGGGTAACCCGCAGATTAAATCTCAGCGCAGGCAGATGCAGAGAGAGATGAGTATGAACAGGATGATAACTGCGGTCGAAGAAGCAGATGTTGTTATCACTAACCCGACTCACATAGCGGTTGCTCTTAAATTTGATATACAGACTATGGAGGCTCCTCTTGTGCTGGCGAAAGGTGAGGGTTTTATTGCCAGGAGGATTAAGGAAGTTGCCGGAGAATTTAATATAGATATAGTAGAGAATAAACCACTGGCCAGGGCATTGAATGCTTCTGTAGAGATTGGAGAGGAGATACCGGCTGATCTCTATCAGGCAGTTGCCGAAGTACTGGCTTATATTTACAGGGATAAGAAATTTTAATTGCCGACCTTGCGTTTTCGTATGAAGGCTCAGTGCTGTCTCCCTCGTTCTTGAACTTTTTGTTCTCGACATAACCTGAATCTTTGATTTTAAACGCATTGTTGATTCAGGTATGACCATATTCGATTAGGCCTCTGTCTTCACAAAAAGTTAAAAGTCGCTTCAGAATAATAATTATCCCTGAGTTAAAGGGAGGAAGTAGGCTAGAATATCAGGTAAGTTAAAATTCAATCAATCATGTAAATATTACGCTTTCGAGTAAAGCAGAAAGGAGATGAAGCAGTGGCTACAACAGAAGAGAATCTCATTGTCAGACAACTAAACGGCAATACTGATATTATATTTGCGCTGGCTATTGTGGGTATTGTTATTATGTTTATTATCCCCATGCCTACATTTCTGATGGATCTTTTGCTGGCCGCTAATATTACTTTTTCGATGGTAATCATATTGGTCAGTATCTATGTTGTAGAGCCATTAGAGCTTTCAGTATTCCCTTCTTTACTACTTTTTGCAACTCTATTCAGGCTTGGTCTTAATGTATCAACTACTCGTCTGATTCTTGGACAGGGTTATGCTGGTAGGATCATCATGAGTTTTGGTAATTTTGTTGTCGGTGGTAATTTTGTTGTTGGACTTATAATCTTTCTTATATTAATTGTTATTCAGTTTGTCGTTATTACCAAGGGTTCTGAAAGGGTTGCAGAGGTTGCCGCCCGTTTTACCCTGGATGCTATGCCCGGTAAACAGATGAGCATCGATGCTGACCTCAATGCCGGGGTTATAGATGATGTTGAGGCTAAAGAAATGAGGGAGAAGATACGTCAGGAAGCTGACTTTTATGGTGCCATGGATGGTGCCAGTAAATTCGTTAAAGGTGATGCTATTGCAGGTATTATCATAACTATTATAAATATTATTGGCGGCCTGATAATAGGCTCACTTCAGCAGGGTATGCCTGTTGCTGAAGCAGCACAGACTTATGCACTTCTTACTGTAGGTGATGGACTTGTCAGTCAGATACCAGCTCTTTTGATATCAACTGCTACAGGTCTGGTTGTTACACGGGCTGCCTCCTCGAATAATATGGGTAAAGAGATTAGCAGGCAGTTATCGGCACAACCCAAGGCTTTATTCATTGCCAGTGGTGTGCTGAGTGTACTTGGATTTGTACCCGGTTTGCCGACTGTACCTTTTCTGGTTTTGGCTCTTGCTATCGGTGGATTTGGTTACTTACTGAATAGCCAGAAAACTGCTGAAGAAGAGGGAGAAAGGGCAGCAGAGGAAGAAGAGGCTGCACTACAGCAGAGAAGACCTGAGGCAGAAGAAATAAATACCCTGCTCAAGGTTGATCCAATGGAGGTTGAGGTAGGATATAATCTGATTTCATTGGTATTACCCGAACAGGGTGGGGATTTCCTGGATAGGGTATCTATGATCAGGCGTCAGACTGCCATTGAACTGGGTATGGTTATCCCCCCGGTCAGAATCCTGGATAACTTGCAATTGGAGCCAAATATATATAGAATTAAGCTGAAGGGTGTCGAAATAAGTAGGTATGAGATAATGCCTGATCATTATCTGGCCATGGATTCCGGTTTGACTACTGCTGAGCTGGATGGGATTGAGACTGTAGAACCAGCTTTCGGGACACCTGCTATCTGGATAAGCGAAAACCAGCGTGATGAGGCTGAGATGAACAATTATACGGTGGTTGATCCACCATCCGTTATGGCCACACACCTGACTGAAGTTATCAGGGAACATGCCTATGAATTACTGGGTCGTCAGGAAGTTAAGAATTTGATTGATAATACAAAAGAAGATTATCCAGCAGTTGTGGATGAATTACTGCCTGACTTAATGAGTCTGGGTGAGATACAGAAGGTCTTACAGAATTTACTCTGGGAGGGTATCCCCATTAAAGATATGCTTACTATCCTGGAAACCCTGGCGGATTACGCGCCGCGTACCAAGGATGTACAGTTGTTGACTGAATATGTGAGACAGGCTTTATCCAGACAGATAACAAATCTATTCATAGAAGAAGATAACAATCTTTATGTGCTTACCCTTGATCCACAACTTGAAGATACTTTAAGCCAGAATCTGGAGAGTTCTGATCAGGGCAATTACCTGGCTCTTGAACCCAGAACAGCACAGAGATTAATAGAAAATATAGCAAATCAAATTCAAAAATTACTGGGACAGGGTCACCAGCCCATATTATTGACTGCCCCTATGCTGCGCAGACCAATAAAAGAGTTGACCTATCGATCAATTAAGGATCTGATTACATTATCCTACAATGAGCTTGATTCACAGGCTGATATACAGGTTCTGGGGACGGTGAATATAATTGAAAGTTAAAAAGTATGTTGGTGCTACTATGCAGGATACAATATTTAAGGTTAAGGCTGATCTGGGGCCTGATGCAATTATCCTCAATACCAGGACATTTAAGAAAGGATTCCTGGGAATCTTCGGAAAAACGCAGGTCGAAGTACTGGCTGCACTGGAGGAAGAAAAAAAAGAGGACACGAAAACGCTCGAAGAAATAAGCAATCTTAAAAATATGATCAATCAACTCAATAGACAGTGGCAGGCAGATAGCTTTGCCAGGGATTTACCAAATCAACTTGGTATTGTATATCAACATCTTAATATACAGGGAGTTAAAAGTGAGTTTCGGAAGGAATTTATTAGTAAATTGAACAGGAGCCATTATGATCAGGAGCAGCTCTTTCAGATTGCTGAGAAGAACATGGAGGAGTTCTTTGCAGATCCGGTTCCGATAAATACGGAGGAACTCCCCCGGGTAGTAGCATTTATTGGCCCAACTGGTGTTGGAAAGACTACAACAATTGCCAAACTGGCAGCGCGTTATACACTGGACGAGAGTAAAAAAGTCGGGCTAATTACTGCAGATACATACAGAATTGCAGCAGTACAGCAGCTTAAAACCTACAGTGATATTATCAATATACCACTTCATGTGATTTATAATAAAGAGGAACTCAAACAGGCCCTTGAAGAAAAATTTGCTGATTTTGATATGATATTTATTGATACGGCAGGAAGCAGCTGGAATGATAAAATTCAACTGGGCAGATTGAAAAAATTGATAACACGAGACCTGGTAGATGAGGTTCATTTAATTATCAGTATGAATACCAAGAGTTCTGATATAAATGGCATTATAGACCGTTTTTCTATATTGAAACCTGATAAAATAGTTTTATCAAAACTGGATGAAACCATGACTTATGGTGATATAGTTAATATTAAATATAAATATGATTTCCCTTATTCATACATTACTTTTGGACAGGATGTACCAGATGATATACAGGTTGCAGATCCAACACTTCTAGTAAACTATATAATGGGTGATATACATGAATGATCAGGCTACTAAATTAAGACAGAAAGTACAGCAGAAGGAGAACAATACCAGGATTATTGCTATTGCCAGTGGAAAAGGTGGTGTGGGCAAGAGTAATATTACTGTTAATATGGGACTTGCCCTACAGGAAATGGGTAAAAGGGTTTTGCTACTTGATGCAGACCTGGGAATGGCCAATCTGGACATACTACTGGGCCTTACCCCCAGATATAATCTCAGCCATGTATTAAAGGGTAAATGTAAGTTTGAGGATGCGGTATTGAAAGGACCTGATGGAATTGATATACTACCGGGAACATCAGGAGATGATCTGGTCAATATCAGCTCTATGGAAGTAAAGAGGTTAATTGAAGCTTCTTCTCATATGGAGAGTAATTATGATATAATAATAATAGACATAGGTGCTGGAATACATTATAGTGTAACTAATTTTATAATGGCCTGTGATGAAGCAATTATAGTATTGACTCCAGAACCTACTGCAATAATGGATGCCTATAGTCTAATAAAATTCCTGGCAAATCAGAAAAGCAAGAGCAAGATTGGATTATTAATTAATCAGACTAGCTCACAAAAGGAAGGGGATAATGTTGCTAATAGGATGCAGAAGGTTATCAAGGAATATCTGAAGACGGATATAGAGATTATGGGATATATACCGTATGATGAATATGTAAGACAGTCTGTTAAGGCACAGACTCCGTTTATAATCAGTTATCCCAGGAGTAAAGCTGTAGATGCATTAAGAGACGTAGCTGCCAGGATGCTGGATAGGGTACAGGAGGAAGAGTCCCGTGGAATGAAGGGCTTTATATACCGGATTGTAGGTATCTTCAATCGGGATTAAAGCAACCTTCAATAATATTAACCAGTGTCTATGAGGAGGTAACAGTGGAATGATAAAAGAACTCCAGGTAAATAAGCGAATTGATATACTAGTAGAAGACGGACCATATCAGGGGTCTTACTTAAGTAAGGTGGCTGAGGTAAATGAAGATAACTTTAAAGTAACATCACCATTCAATAAAGGTGAGATTGTTCCATTAAGAACGGGCCAGCAAGTTCAGGTATTTTGTACTGGAAATAGTGCAGCATATACTTTTTTTGCAAAAATACAGGAAAGACAGAGCAGACCTATTGCTCTATTAACACTGCAGAGGACCAGTGATATAATTCGTATTCAGAGAAGGGAATATTTCAGAATAGAAGTAAAACGTGATGTAAAATATAGGATTATCGATACACAGGCAGTAAACATGGAAGAAGATGAAAAGAAATTCTATAAGACTCAGACTATCGATATCAGTGCTGGTGGTGTTAAGCTGGTGGCAGATGATAGGATGCCTGCAGATGGCATGATAGAATTATATCTTGATATACCTGGACTAGAAAAAGTTGCTCTTGTTGGTGAAATTGTAAATAATTACAACCTTCCTGATGGACGTGCCGTAGGGATAGAGTTTCGAAATATTAACCAGAATCAACAGGATATAATAATTGGCTGGCTTTTCGATTATCAGCGTGAATTACGTAAAAAGGGGCTGTTATAAGTGAAGTTGAAATTGCGCTTATATACTTCACTATTTATTGCTTTATTAATTTATACAATAACTGTAATTGTGGGATTAATTAATAGATTTAATCTCTTTGATATTTTTGTAAAAGGTCTTTTATTTTCAGTTATAAGTGGTGTATTTGTATGGTTTCTGGTATTTTTGCTTGAGTATATGGCAGAAAGAAATGAAGAGAATAAAGATAATAGCCAGAAGACAGAGAAGGGTCAAAATAGAAAAAAAGCTGAACAGTCGGGAAAAAAGTTAAATGAGCAATCAAATGGGCAGTCAGATGTGGGAGAAAATAATAGTTCTGAGAATTTTTCCCCTCTGGCACCTCCTGTACTGGAAGTCTCTGAGCAGGAGGTTGAAAGAGGAGAGGGTAATTAATGGATACAAAACAGGAAGAATATGCTCTCTGGAAAGAATTTAAAAAAAATAATGATAAGGATATATTTCAGGACTTAGTAGTCCGATATCTCCCACTGGTAAAATACCATGCCGGTAGAATAAAAATGTTAGTCCCTCTATTTATTGATGAGGATGATTTGGTCAGTTATGGTGTCCTGGGTTTAATAGATGCCATTAACAAATTTGACATTAATAAAGGTGTTCTTTTTAAGACATATGCCTCCAGGAGAATCCGTGGTGAGATCTTAGATCATCTCAGGAAACTGGACTGGCTTCCTCATTCTATACGTAGAGAAGGTAAACGTCTGAAAGAAACAGCAGATAGATTGGCTAAAAAAACGGGGAGAAAACCTACAGTTAAAGAACTATCTGAGGTTACTGAGTTACCGGAGGAAAAGATTAAAGAATTGTATCAGAAGATTTATTCTTCACAATGGTTATCATTATATGAAGAATTTGGAGATGCCCGTGTAATGGATGTTCTCCCAGAAAAGGATGAGAAAGCACCAGCTCGTGTTTATGAGGACAAGGAGCAGGAGGAAATGCTGGCATCAGCAATTGATCGATTAAATGAAGATGAGAAACTGGTAATTGCGCTGGTATATTATGAAGAATTGACACAGAGAGAGGTTGCAGAAGTTATGGAACTTACTCCAGCAAGAATATCACAGATTCATAAAAAAGCTGTTTTTCGTTTGCGCGGAATGTTGGGCAAGAAAAAGGAGTCATTGTTCTAGTACAGATATCGTTAGAAGGGGGATGGAGATAATGAAAAAAATTCTAAAACTTGAGGCTAAAAATGAAAAAGAAGCTATATCCCTTGCAGTAGAACAATTGAAGGATAAATATGGAGATGATTTCAACAAAACCAATATGTCTGCTACTCTATTTGAAGAGAAAAAAGGTTTTATGGGGTTAGGTGCGAAAAAGAAGATATATAAAGTAATTTACAATGATAATAAAATAACTAAGAGTGAGGAAGATTTTCTGGATATTGCTGTTGATACTATCAGTGTTGACGGCAGTTTCAAGATAAAAATTGACGATGAGGGTATTTTCCTGAAGGTTCTTGCTCCAGAGGGTGACGGAAAAAGAGTTAATTTTGTTGATGTTAAGGCAGAACTTGATAATAAAGAGATAGTAGAAGTTGATCTGCAGAGTGTCCGGGAGATTATTAATAAAGGAGAGAATGAATGGGGTCTGATAGCCCCACGAAAATCCGAATTAGACCGCGACACAGAAGCTGTTGTAAATATTAGCGATGATAAGTTGAAGGCTTTCCTGAATTACATACCTGCATTAGGAGGTAAAAGGCTCAGCAAAAGGGATCTGAAAGAGTTAATAATTGAGAATGGTGTTGTTTATGGACTGGATGAGAGGAAAATAGCCGAAGTTGTAGAAAAAGACAGGCAGGTTGAAGAGGTACTGATAGCTGAGGGTAAACCTGCAGTTCCTGGAGAAGATGCCAGATTGATTTATCACTTTGAAAATAGAAGTGATTCAATCGGTACCAGGCGTGAAGATGGAAGTATTGATTTCTATGATAAGGGATTAATAACAAATGTCAAGCCGGGAGATATACTGGTTACAAAAGAAGATCCGGTGCCAGGAGAACCAGGTATAGCCGTTACCGGTGAGGAAGTATCTCCACCTGTATCAAAAGATATTAAATTGCCTAAAGGAAAGAATACCGATTTACTGGATGATCATACATTGATAGCACGTACAGCTGGTCAGGTAGTCTTTGATGAGAGAGAAAGGGTGCAGGTGTTACCTGTTCATGAAGTCCGCGGTAATGTAGACTTATCTACTGGCAATATAGAATTTGTAGGGAATGTGCTAATTACAGGTGATGTAACAGAGGGTTTTAAAATAAAAGCTGGTGGAAATGTTGAAGTCAGGGGTAATGTATCAATGGCTGATATTGAGGCTGAAGGGGATGTAATAATCCAGCATGGTTTTATAGGTAAAAACAGGAGCAAGATTATCGCTCACGGTAATGTCCAGGTAATGTTTGTAGAAAACGCCTATATCAAGGCAGGCAATAATATAATTATTAATGATGCCTGCATGCATAGTGAATTGATTGCTGGTAATAACATAGAAGTAATTGAGAAAAAAGGCCTGTTAGTTGGTGGGGTGGCTAAAGCCCGTAGTAAGATTGAAGTCAATATTATCGGTTCATCTCTGGCTACCACAACAAGGCTGGAGGCGGGCGTAGATCCTGAATTAAAGGCGAAAATCAAGAGAATTGATGAAGAAATTAATACTGCCAGAACTAATCTGGTTAAAGCAGTTAAAGGATTAAGGATACTGGAGAAATTTAAAGAGCAAAATAACGGATTACCTAAAGATAAAGTAGTAATGTATTACCAATTAGAGAAAACTGAAAATCAGTTAAATAAAAGCATAGAAGAAAAAGAGGAGACCCTTGCTGGCTTACATGCTAAATTAGAGATAGCTGAACATGGTTATATACAGGCCAAACGAAAAATATATCCAGGTACAAAACTGACAATAGGGAATGCTCAATTAAATATTCACAATGAGATGAAGGGATGTAAGTTTGTCGAACAGGAAGGTGAGATTACTCAATTGTCAATAGGGTGGTGATTAAAATGACACAACCAATCAACCCAAATACAAATATACCCATGTCTCTACAGGTTGAGAAAATTCAACAACTGCAGCGTGTGCATGATATGCAGCAGCAGGGGCAGCTAACACAACAGGCCGAAGAGCAGCAGCAGACGCAGAAGCAGAGAGTCAATTCCAAAGAAACAGCTGAAAAAGCAAGAATTCGAGAAGAACAGGAGAAAAATAAACATTCCAGGAAAAAAGATAAATCAAAAGAAAAAAACATGAAACAAAATGAAGAAAAAGATACTGAAAAAGATCAAAAGGGTTTGAAAAAGGGGAGAATTCTGGATGTTAAAGTCTGATAATACTGGAGTGATAATATGACCTGGTTTATGATCCTTTCTGGTTCTGTTCTGATAATGCTTGCTCTGTATAGGGTTATCAGATTTAATACTGACAGAGGAGAACATACAGAAGAAAAACTGGAAAGATATATTGAAAAGAAAAATCTTGTTTTCGATAGATTAGATGAGGAAAATCAAAGATTGGAGAAGAAGGTAAATGAAAATCTCCATAAACTGCGCCGCTTAAACACAGAAATGGGAAGTATAATTAATGAACTGTCCTGGAAAGAAAAAAGTATAAAAAGGAGTCTGGAGACATTACGAAGTGATATTGGTGATTATTCTATTAAACAGGCAGAAGGAGAGGAAGAACCCGCCAGGAATAATACGTTTGAAGAGGTATTAAATAAGACCATGGGGAAGGGACAGAATGAGACGATTCCCGATAAATATCTTGAAATATTTAAATTGCATGACTTAGGTATGTCGGCAGATGAAATTGCTGAAGAAATGGATATAGGCGTAAGAGAAACAGAGATTATCTTTAAACTCTATGGAAAAGGGGCCGATAATGCAATCAGGTAAAAAGTATCTGAGTTTAATCATAAATAATATAGATATAGTTATAAATAATCTTATTTTTGGTCTGGGGTTTGCCCTTTTAATCCTGGGTATTACACTCCTGAACCCAGGGGTTGATAAGGCAGTCAGTAATCAGGAGGTAAATACTGGTACCAATCAACAGGTAAATCAGCAATCTGGTTTACAGGAAAATCAGGAAGCCGGTCCTCCGGGAAATCAACAACTTAACTTACAGGAAAGCCAGCATGCTGGTCTTCTGGGAAATCAACAACTTAACCAGCAGGAAAATCAGCAAACTGAAGACCAGGAAATTGAAGGTCAGAAATCTGAAGACCAGGAAATTGCCGGGGCAGGCCAGCCGATAGCTCAGGAAGATACTCTTCAGGAAATTACGCAAACAGATCAAGCACCACAGGTTACTATTGGTGAACTGGATACTTCCAATCTGGCTCTGGATTATAATCATTTATATTCCATTGATGAAGAAATTGAGTTAACAATCCCGTCAGGGAGCTCTGGCTCAACTGTAGCAAAGATTTTTGATAAGAGCGGAATAATGACAGAAGAAGAGTTTAGTAAATACTTAAAACTATTTAATATTGAAAATAGGATTAAAGCGGGGAAGTATACATTTAACAAAAATGATAGTTTTGCCGATATATTAAATAGGATTTTAATCAGGCGATAGGGGAGGTGATAGAGTGATAAGAGGAATGTTTAATGCGGCATCTGGCATGATGGTTAACCAGGAAAAATTGGATATTACTTCAAATAACCTGGCCAATGTGAATACTACTGCTTATAAAAAGGATCAGGGGGTTCAGAGATCATTCAGAGAAGTATTAATTTCCAGGATAGAAGGCGGTGAAGCAACACCCATAGGCGCCAGTGGAAATGGTGTTATCCTGGATGGAAGCTACACAGATCACAATCAGGGTGGATTAAGACAGACTGGAAACACACTGGATGTCGCGATAGAGGGCCAGGGTTTTTTTGTAGTTCAGTCGCCAAATGGGCTCAGATATACCCGTGATGGAAACTTCACCTTGAATGAGCAGGGACAGATTGTTACTCAGCAGGGTTATCCTGTAATGGGTGAAAGGGGTCCTTTACAGACAATTCAGGGACAGGCTGTTAATATTGGTACAGATGGTCAGCTATACCTTGGTGAGATCAGGGGTGATAATTTCAGAATAGTTGAGTTCCCGGATAACAATCAGTTAGTTAAAGAAGGAGACAATTTTTTCACCACAGAGGGAGATATCGCAGAGCCAGCTGCTGATTACCAAATTAAACAGGGTTATCTGGAAAGGTCAAATGTAAATATCGTTCAGGAAATGGTACAGATGATACAACTGAACAGGCATTTTGAGGCAAATCAAAAGGTGATTACTACTATAGACAATACACTTGAAAAGGCAGTTAATTCTGTCGGAAGACTGGCATAAGATATACAGCTGGACCGTAATGGAGGCTGATGGCTGTTGACCGAATGATACAGCTAATTAATAGAATTAAACAAAAAAAGGGGTTGGTTAGAGTGATAGGAGCTTTATGGACTGCTGCTACCGGCATGGGGGGACAGCAGGTAAATATAGATGTTATTTCCAACAATCTGTCTAATGTTAATACTACAGGTTATAAAAAAAATAGAGTAAATTTTCAGGATATGATGTATCAGAGACTGAAACAACCAGGCACTCCCAATGCACAGGGTGCACAGGTACCGGTAGGCATTGAAGTCGGTCATGGGGCAAGGGTGTCTGCTACTCAGAAAATCTTTTCTAAGGGTAGTCTGCAGAATACCGGAAATCCCCTGGATATACTTATTGAAGGAGACGGCTTTTTCCAGGTGGCTTTACCTGATGGTACAACTGCTTATACCAAAGACGGTTCGCTGAAACTGGATGGTGAGGGTAATGTAGTTACTTCAGATGGTTATCCTATTGTTCCTAATTTAAATGTCCCACCTGAAGGTTCAGAGATAAGTATAACTTCAGATGGTTCTTTTGTTGTACTTGATGGCTCAGGTGAGATTGTTCAGGAATCCAGAATTCAATTAGTCCGTTTTCAGAATCCTGCAGGGTTAAAGAGTATGGGACGTAATTTATTTACAGAATCCCCAGCTTCAGGTGCTCCAGAAGCTGGTAACCCTGGTGATGCAGGTTACGGAACCATAGTACAGGGTTTTCTTGAAATGTCAAATGTACAGGTTGTAGAAGAAATGGTCAATATGATAGCAGCACAGAGGGCTTATGAAGTCAATTCCAAAGCGATTCAGGCTGCAGATCAGATGCTGGGTACCGCCAGTCAGCTGAGAAGATAAGTAATAACAAACTGATAAATTAATAGTCTAAGCCAGGGTAAATATCTAGTTTGCTGCGCTGAGCGAGTAAGTCGGTTAAGGCTTGATAAGTGAATAGATAAAGGATGTTGTTCAATGAAAATAGAAGATAGATATAACTTATCTGTTTTATTTATCATCATATTTGTATTATTGTCTGTACTTATTCTGGAGTCAGATATAGAGGCTGAGACGCCGTTAATAAGGATAAGAATTGATAGGGAAGCTAAGGTAAACCAATCTGTTATATATCTGGGTTCAATTGCTGATATTGAAGGGGGTTCCAGTAAACAACTGAGGGAACTTCATTCTCTGATATTGGGTGATTCAGTACTGCCCGGTTATTCAAAGAATATCTATCGTGATCAGATAATCCTTCAGATTGAAGACCTTGGATATGATATGTCAGATATCTCACTGGATATGCCCGGAAGGGTTACAGTTCATACAGCAAGTATAGTTGTAAGCGGAGATGAATTGGTTGCAGGAGGGTTGACCTATCTGCAGGGCTATCTGGATTATCCACTGGAGGATCTGGAGATTGTCAATAAATATAAGCCGTCAGATATTACAATACCTGATCAGGATTATAGTATTCAATTCCAACCCTCAAATTTCAACAATAGGGATACGGGAACAGTTACACTTCAGGCAAATATACTGGTGAATGGTGAGTTGTATCGTAAGGCTTATATCAGATATGACATTAGATTATATAGAACAGTTTATATAGCTCAGAGAAATATATATGATGGCGAAAAGATAAACGAAGAAGATTTTACAATGGACCGATGTATTGTAAACTCGAGCCGGGGAACAGTTATTGAAGATATGAATGATTCTCTTGTAAAGGATGGTATTGTAAGATATCAGATAGCAGCTGGAAGCATATTGACAAGTTACTATCTGGAAAAACCCTATTTGATAAGTAGGGGAGATGAAATTCAGGCTGAGGTAATTATAGGCAATATCAGAGTGATAACTTCAGTCAAAGCCAGACAGAGAGGCAAGAAGGATGACTTTATAACTGTTGAAAATAGTAAAAGTGGACATAGGTTCCAGGCCCAGGTGATTAATGCTCATCTGGTAAGGCTAGTACAGTAATTTTGACTTAGTATTTTTAAAACCAGTAAAATAATAGTGATTCAGATATATAAAGTGAGATCAGGTAGTATAAGGAGGCCGTAAAGATGATGGGAAAGAGGCGTATTTACAGGGTTATATTTTATACTCTGATTATATTAATGATATATAGTATAAGCGCAGGTGCAGGTTCTTTATGGGATGATGAAAACGCTAATATATATAAAAGTAAAGAAATGGAATATGAGTCCGGCGATGTGATCACTGTTCTAATTGAAGAAAGTTCTGATGCTGTGCAGAGTTCCAATACAGATATCAGTCAGGAGAGTAATGCCGATGTCGGAGGATCGGGATTTCTTGATTTTCTTTCTGTTTTTGGATTTGAATACTCTGATAGTGATAGCTCAGATGGGCAGACAGAGAGAAGCGGCAGTATTACCGCTGATATAACAACTTTGATAGTTGATGTTTATGACAATGGTAATTTCAAGATAGAGGGAACAAAGACAATTAAGATAAATGGTGAAAAACAGATTATTACATTATCAGGAATAATCAGGCCGCAGGATATTGCTGAGGATAATTCAATTTCGTCAAAAAAAATTGCTGATGCCAGTATAGATGTCGAAGGTAGAGGGGTTATTGCAGCTAAAGAAGAGCCCAATATCTTCCAGAAGATATTGAACTGGATATTTTAAAGCGCAGGATATATTTACTCCACTAAAGCCAGAGGATAACTGAATGTAAGAGATAGAATTCTAACTAATAAGAATCTGGAGAATATTATTTAGTTAATATTAAAGTATTGTATTATAAATTTGTTTTTTCGGTGATAACTGGATGGGTGGACGAAGTTGATATGTATAATGAAAGCGACGATTATCAGGAGATGAGATGATGAAAATTAATAAGCACAAATTATATAGATTTATAATAACATTATTAGTAGTGTTATTGATGAGCTCACTAGCCTGTGCTGCTACCTATAATGACCCGGTAGTCAGGATTGGAGATATAACCCGGATAAAGGGTGTAAGGAATAATCAATTATACGGTTTTGGACTGGTAATAGGACTGGCCGGTACTGGTGATACAAATAGATATGCACCTACTATTCAGAGTCATGCCAATATGTTGACCAATATGGGAATTGAGGTAACCCCGGATCAGGTAAACAGCCGTAATGTTGCTGCTGTAATGGTTACTGCTACACTACCACCTTTTGCTCATAATGGGGATACAATCGATGTGACAATCAGTTCACTGGGGGATGCAGATAGTATTCAGGGAGGTACTCTTTTCATGACTTCATTGAATGCTGCTAATGGTGATACTTATGCTGTTGCTCAGGGGCCGATATCTACGGGAGGTTTTAATGTGCAGTCTGGAGGGGGACAGTCAACAGAGGGCCATCTTACTGTTGCTAAGATTCCTAATGGTGCTATTGTGGAAAGAGAATTATCGTTTGAAATGGATAATGAAGAATTGACATTCTTACTTGACCAGGCCAATTTTGAAACTGCGCGTAACATTGCACTGGCAATCAATGCATATTTTGATGTCCTGCATGCAGATGAAAAAATAGCTTCAGCAGTAGATCCAGGTCAAATACATGTTAATGTACCTACACAGTATAAAAATGATGTAGTAGATTTTGTAAGTAAGATTCATAATCTGGAAGTTAGACCGGCTGTGGAGGCCAAAGTTGTAATAGATGAAACCCGGGGTACAATTGTAATGGGACATAGTGTCAGAATATCTACAGTATATGTAGCACATGGCAATCTGACAGTGCGTATTAGTACACAGGAAAACGTATCTCAACCCCCTTCATTTAGTGAAGGAGAAACAGAGGTTACTGAAGAAACAGAGATTGATGTTAGTCAGGATGATGCCCATTTTACTGTTTTACCATCCAGTAGTACAGTTCAGGACCTTGTACAGGCTTTGAATGCTATAGGTGCTACACCTCAGGATATAATAGATATATTGCTATCAGTAAAGGCCCAGGGTGCCCTTCATGCTGAACTCATATTAGAGTAAATAGATAGGGGGATAGTGATGAATATTAATACAAATTTAACAAATCAGATCTATAATAGCTCTATGGACAGAGACCTGAATAATTTCAGAGAAAAAGCAGATAACAATCAGATCAGCGAAGGATATCGTTCAAATTCTAACACAGAGAACGGAAATCAGAATAAAGAAGATGAGAAGTTAAAGCTGTTGGCCAGTGAATTTACTTCAATATTGATGAAACAGATGTTTAAAAGTATGAGGAATACAATACCGGAGAATAATTTGATAGATGGTGGATATTCTGAAGAGGTATTTACTGATATGCTGGATGATGAGATAAGTAAGACTGGTTCCAGGCAGAATGAATTTAATTCCCTTGCCAGAATGCTCTATCAACAGCTGAAAAATAATGAGTAAATCAAAAAATAATGAGTAAATTTAAAAGTAATCTGAAGTAATAGCAGAATGTGAGGAAAATTTAAATTTTTCTATCCATAATAAATGATTCATATGAAGTATAAGTAAAACACAAGTTATTAGGTAAATGAAAAATCGAGAGAGCCGAATACGGTACTGTCAGTATCAGGAGGTGAAACCAATAAATAGATTTACTAAAGTACTTATAATTATTTTTGCGTTTTGTATATTAAGTCTTCAGCTGAAGGCAGAAACGGCTTTTTTTTCGTCTGAAATGGAAAAATATATCAGGGATGGCAAAGAAGTAAATGTTATGCTAGAAGAGGGAATCAAGGAAATAGAGATTATTCCCCGGAACAATTTGAATCTTATCAGAATTGATGATAATAGTTCGATGGTATTAGAAGCTGGTCAGTCATATTTTTTTAAATCTGTTAGGGGTACTGATGAATATTTTAAAATACAGGTCTTTGCTACAGGGAATCGCGAGAAGGCGGATCAACTCTGGTTGGATCTGAAGAACATGGGTTATGAGGAAATCAAAGTAATTCATGAGGATGGATTATATAAAGTACGTTTTGGATATTTTACTGAAAAGAGTGAGACTGAAGAGGCTGTAGCAGAACTGAAAGAGCAGGGATGGAATCCCTGGGTTGTAAGAATTGCGGAGCAGCTGCCTGAAAGTATTTATATTTACAATGATAAGGGTGAGAGAGTTTTCAGCGGCAAGATGATGTCTATAAGTGGGAAGTTAACCCTTGCTGATAATATCTTTGATGGTAAAACAGATTTCAGGATGTATAAGCATGAAATACAGATAACTCATCTGACCAAATTGGATTATCTAGTTGGTGGATTGGTAGAAAACAGTTTAAATAGAGTAGATAATAATTTAAATATAAATGAACAAATTAAGGCCTATTCCATTGCTGTTCGCACTTATATATTAAATAATCATATTAAAAACGAACAAAATGTTAAAGATTTACAATTTAATGGTTTGGCCAGTAGTGAAATAATGGAGTATGTTAATTTAACAGAAGGTATAATAGTTGGACGAATTGGAGAAGATGCAGTAATTGAAATAGCGGAGATTGATTTTCCAGCGCCTGATAACTATTTTGATTTTGACGAAATTGATTTTACCTATAAAGAATTACTGGAGCAATTATATATTAATTATAATATTATTGATTTAAAAGAGGTCAGTTCTGCTAGAACCATTGTTGATGCTGATGTAGAGTGGGGGCTAAGATACAGAGAGATACGCCAGGTAAACTGGCAGGGTCCGGTTGTGTTTACTGCACTTGATCTCGATCTTAACAGGAACAAATTTGTCGTGGAACCTATACTTGCAGGAGATCAGATAAGTGGTCTTGAAGACCTGGCAACTATGGTTAAAGATCATGGAATGTTGGCAGGTATTAATGGTGGGTATTTTCATTATAGTGGTAGACCGCTTGGTTTAATATATAATGATGATAAAATAATATCAGAACCAGTCAAAGATAGAACATCACTTATATTGACGGATGATAATGAGGTTGTTTTTTCAAGGGTTAATTGGCACGGGTACCTGGAGACGATCTATAACCGACTGGAACTTAATGGGGTAAATAGGAAACCCGGTAATGGTCAAATAACTATGTTTAACAGTTTTTATGGAGAATATGCACCGGTAATCAAGCCGGGGATCGTGGAGTTAATTGTGATTGATGGATTTATAGAAGAAATAAATTATTTTAAAGAAGAATCCGATGAGGCAAAAGGAAGCCCAATTCCTACAAATGGGTATATAATACAGGCCCACGGTCGAAAAGTTCAGTACTTTGTAGAATTGAACTCTGGAGATTTTATAGATTTACAGAATATTTTTGATCCTGATTTTGAAGAACTGAATGTTCAGATGGCCATTTCTGCAGGTCCTCAACTTGTTAAGGATGGAGAAGAGTATATTAGTTCAGAAGAGGAAGAGTTCTTGTCAGATATTACTTATGGTCGTGCTCCGCGTTCAGCAGTTGGTGTAACTGAGGATAATCATCTGGTTTTTTTTACTGTCGACGGGAGACAGCCAGAGCATAGTGTGGGTATTACCCTGAAACAGTTATCCAGATTTATGAGGGACTATGGTATAACTGATGGTATGAATCTTGATGGTGGTAGCTCGGCACGAATGGTTGTCAGGGGTTTCACTATGAATACACCCAGTGGTGACAGGCTAATAAGTAACGGTATTTTAATTGGTAAAAAAGAGTAACCTTCAGGAGTATTTTCAGTACAAAGCAATCCTGAAGGTTGATATCGTTAAAAAATTTAGATTATTCTTGACATATTTCTTGCAAAATAAAAGGGATTAACATATATTTGTCAAATATAATAATTATACCTGGAAATTTAATCATATTTAGAAATTGAATCATATTTATTTAAATATATAGTATATTCAAAAAGGGCTTAAAGTAAATTTTAATAAAGCAGAATGAAAAGGGAGTGATCTATTGCTATAGCTTGACTTAATTTATTATAGGGGGATATCTGAGAATGAAGGAGAAGATACTGGATAATTTAATTTACATTTTGGTTATCTTATTGGTGATGGCGACTCTGGTGGATCTTAATATACCTATTGAAAAAATAGTTAAACTAATTTCAGTATAAGATGAGGTTTTAGCTTTGTATCTCTTAAGAGGTGATAAAACATGTATAAACAGCAGGGAGAAGAGGATGTTATCAAGCAGGCGCAGGACGGGGATAAACAGGCTATTGAGTCTTTAATTAATGGGAATATGGATATTGTATATGCCAAGGCCAGGTTTTTCTTTATCAAGGGTCTTGATCGCGAAGATGTTATTCAGGAGGGGCTTGTTGGATTATATAAGGCAGTACGGGATTATCGTGAAGATCGAGCTGCTTCGTTCAGGGGATTTGCTCAACTATGTATTCACAGACAACTCGTATCAGCAATTAAGAGGGCCAACAGGCAAAAACATATACCATTAAATAGCTCTACTTCTATTGATAAAAGAATTGATTTTGGAGAAGGAAGCAGGAGTTTTAAAGAGATTTTACCTAATAATGATGAAAATGTAGAAGAGAGATACATATATCAGGAACAACTTAAAATATTATTTACCATAATCGATGAGCAATTGACAGAGCTTGAGAAAGAAGTATTCATGCAGTATCTTGAAAATAAATCTTATCATGAAATATCAGCTGATCTGGAAGTAAACATCAAAACAGTAGACAATGCACTGCAGAGAGCCAGAAAGAAAATCGAGAAGATAAGGCAGACATATAATATGCAGGACCTGGTAGGTTAGGGATATGACTCTACTTGGTAAACTCCTTGCCATAGTTTACCCTGCCCGAAATATATGTTTGAACTGTAGAAAGAACTTTATACATAGTGAAATAATAGGCATCTGTGATTCCTGTTTGAAAGAATTTGAGATAGCGAAAAACTTCTGTCAGAAATGTGGAAGGGAACTATATGCATTAGAATCAGATGCTGCATTCTGTAAATATTGCCTGGAGCAGGATTATTTGTTCGAACAGGCCAGGAGCGCCGGTACATACGAAGGTCTATTGAAGAAACTATTATTAAATTTTAAATACAATCAGGAAACTGAACTGAAAAGAGTTCTTGGACACATACTATACATAAGTTTCAGAACCTATTATAGAGATGAAAAGATAGATAGAATAATCCCTGTACCTATCCATGCCAGACGATTAGAGCAGAGGGGGTATAATCAGGCGGAATTGCTTGCTAAAGAGCTGTCAAACTACTGCAGTATTCCCCTGTCAACAGATTTAAAACGTGTAAAAGACATTCCACCACTTTATAATTTTGCCCATGAGCAGCGCAGGGTCTTACTCCGGAATACTTTTTATGTCCGGAAAAATCACTATAAAAATAAATGCCTTTTACTGATTGACGATATTTTTACTACTGGGGCAACTTCTAATGAGATTGCTGCTTTACTGAAAGATATAGGAGGTGCTGATAAAGTATTAGTGTTGACCTTAGCAACTGCACATACTTATTAGATTTTCTGCTTATTCTGTAGAACTATCCTGTATGAATTATTCTGCAAGAATTGATAAATAAATATGATAAACTCACCTCTGTATAGTTGAGATAGTATACAGAGTTTTTTGTTTGACAACGCTGCGAGGGTATGTTATAGTAAAATTGATGGGTAAGTAACTGGCCAGTTTAATTGAACCCATTTTAAAGATTAATTAGGAGGAATGTTTTATAATGATTTTCACTGGTAAAGTAAAATGGTTTGATGCTCAAAAGGGTTATGGTTTCATTGAAAGGGAAGATGGAGACGATGTTTTCGTACATTTTTCAGCTATTGAAGATGAAGGATTCAAAACCCTTGAAGAAGGACAGGAAGTAGAATTCGAAATTGTTGAGGGAGATCGTGGTCCTCAGGCTAGTAACGTTGTTAAATTATAATGAACATAAAATCTTTATAATATAGCAACACACCCTGATTACTCAGTAGTCAGGGTTTTTTGTATCTATAGACTTTTCCAGTGAAGTAAATTGAAGCTCTTTACACAGTTATAAATGCTATGTTCACAAACCGATATAAATAGAAATAAGTATAAATAAGTATAAATCTAAGGTATTAAGGTTATTATAAAAGTAAAGAATCATCACAAAGTATTATCATAAATAGAAAAAATTATTAATAATTCTGATTGTAAAAACGATTTACAGAATGGAAAATATATTAAGATTTAAATTAATTAAAGGCAGGAATTGAACCCCTTTTTGTCGAATAGTAATAATAATAAGGCCAATTAAATAATACTAACTAAATAATATCTGAGTAATTATACACATGTAATAGTAAGTGTATAATGTATGAAAAATGCAATAAGATGGAGAAATTAAATTCTCATAATTAAAAGATACATAAATGTAAAAACTAAATCTGATATAATTGGCCGGATGTTTATACTGAGAAAGGAGTGGGTAGTATGATGAAAGTGATGACTTATGGAAAGAACATTGATGTAACACCTGCTTTAAAAGACTATGTAGTAGAGAAATTAAGTAAACTGGGGAAATATTTTAATGGAGAACCCCAGGAAGCCCATGTTTCGCTGGAAGTAGAAAAAGACCGTCATATTGTAGAGGTTACGGCATATGTTAATGGGTTGATTTTACGAGGAGAAGAAGAAAGTAACGATATGTATGCATCTATTGATGGTGTGATTGAGAAACTTGAGCGACAGGTTCGTAAATATAAAACGAAGATTAAGAGAAAATTTAGAGATAAAAGACAGGAAATGAAGGAAGAGTATAAAGAAGAACGTACTGAAGAATTAATGCATGAATTATTTGAAGACGAGAATGATGATGAATTTGAACCAGATGTGGTCAGAACAAAGAAATTTGCTATCAAGCCGATGGGTATTGAAGAAGCTATAATGCAGATGGATTTACTGGGCCATGATTTCTTCGTTTTCTCAAATGCTAATACAGAAGAGGTTAATGTGGTATATAAAAGAAAACAGGGAAATTACGGTTTGATTGAGCCCACATTCTAGTGTACTTTCTGATCTTATTAGTAAATTAAAATTACTGATAATACTTATGGTAATCTTAGACCTGATGTGTAAAAACATCAGGTCTAAGATTATTATGCTCATAAATAGTAGATGTTAGAGAATGAAAAACTCGTGGTAGTGAAGAACCCGAGACAGAATCTGTGGTTTGCGGTCCACGTGAAGGATTTACCGAAACCTTAAGAATTAATATTGTTTTTATTAAACTATTTCATCATCTGAAAGGTTTACTTATTTTCACTCAAATATTCTATAATGCTCTGTGCAGCTGTTTTACCAGCTCCCATTGCTTTGATAACAGTCGCAGCCCCGGTTACGGTATCTCCACCGGCATAGACACCTGGTAATGAGGTGGCCATATTTTCGTCTACAATAATTCCACCCCAGGATTGAGTTTCCAGCTCAGCTGTATTGCCTGTCAGAAGGGGATTGGGGTTTTGACCGATTGCAATGATCACACTATCAACCTCAAGTTCCCAGTTGGAATCCTCAATAGGTATAGGTCTCGGTCTTCCTGAGCTGTCTTTCTCGCCTAATTCCATTTTTACACATTCCATCCGGTCCACCCTTCCATCTTTGCCGTGAAATGCTACAGGATTATTCAAAAGCCTGAATCTTATTCCTTCTTCTTTTGCATGTTCTATTTCTTCATTTCTGGCTGGTAATTCATCTTCTGAACGACGGTAAACAATTGAGACTTCATCTGCGCCCAGTCTGAGTGCCGTACGGGCTGAGTCCATAGCAACATTTCCACCACCGATAACAGCGACTTTATTTCCGATTTTTACCGGGGTATGGTACTCAGGATACTTATATCCCTTCATCAGATTTACCCTGGTAAGGAATTCATTTGCAGAGTAAATACCATTAAGATTTTTCCCGGGTAGGTTCAGGAATTTCGGTAATCCTGCACCGGTTCCTATGAAAATGGCTTTATAATCATTTTCAAAAAGCTCATTTATGGTGATAGTCTTGCCAATGATAACATTCAACTTAATCTCTACACCAAGTCTCTTGATCTCTGCTACTTCCTGATCAACTATTGACTTTGGTAATCTGAATTCAGGAATACCATAACGCAAGACCCCACCGGTATCATGAAGTGCCTCGAAGAGGGTTACCTGATAACCCGCTTTTGCCAGGTCAGCAGCTGCGGTCAGACCGGCTGGACCTGAGCCAACAACAGCTACCTTCTCTTCTTTTTTATTACGTGTAGTTTCACTGTCAGGTCTTTGTTTCTCAGATTTATTTTCCACTGAGATATTTGTCTGAGTACCTGTCTCTGTGGAGGAACATACATGAGTCTCTTCAGAAATATCCGCTGATTCAACCTGACCACTTGTCTGTATGTCAGCGTTTTCTGTTTCCTGGACTGCTTGCAGGGCCCTGTCGCCAACAAACCTTTCCAGCCTACCAATTGCAACAGGTTCATTCTTTTTACCCATAACACAGAGCAATTCACACTGCTCTTCCTGTGGACATACACGACCGCAGATAGCAGGAAGATTGTTTTTCGTTTTCATTATCTCTATAGCCTTTTCAATATTATTATTTGAAATAGCTTCTATAAATTCTGGAATTGGGACCCCCACAGGGCATCCGTCAACACATGGTTTGTGTTTGCACTGTAAACACCTTTTAGCCTCATTGACCGCTTCTTCCAGATTATAACCCAGAGGTACTTCTTTAAAATTCTTTTTTCTTTCTTCCGGGCTTTGACTTCTCATTGGTGTTTTTTCTTTCTGTAAAGCCATTATTTATTCACCTCTTTATCCAGACGACATACATGGTCTTCTTCTTCACGATAGAAGGCTAGTCTATTTGTTAATTCATCAAAGTCTACTTTATGCCCATCAAATGCTGGGCCGTCAACACAGGTGAATTTGGTTTCCCCACCCACAGTTACTCTGCAGCCCCCACACATACCTGTACCATCAATCATAAGTGAGTTCAGACTTACTATAGTCTTGATAT
Organism: Halanaerobiales bacterium; assembly: GCA_046546395.1. Classification (GTDB taxonomy): domain Bacteria; phylum Bacillota; class Halanaerobiia; order Halanaerobiales; family DTU029; genus JBDNGI01. Next base: position 3,244 of record JBKGXW010000009.1, on the reverse strand, counting down.
CTTCAGGGGTCATACTGGTCACAGCCTTCATCATGGGGACAGGTCCGATGGCAACAACCAGATCTATATCTGAATTTTCTTCAAGTAATTTTTTAAGAATATCTGTGACAAAACCATAGTGTCCATAACTACCATCATCAGTGCTTATATATAATTTGTCACTTATTTCTTCTAATTCATCTTCCAGGATTATTAAGTCCTTGCTCCTTGCTCCAGTTATGGTTATAACTTCAGCACCATTTTTGTGAAAGGCCTTTACTTTGGGGTAGAGAAGAGCAGTACCCGAACCGCCACCAATACAGACAACCTTTTTGTATCCTTCGATATCCAGATGCTTGCCCAGAGGACCCAACAGGTCCTGAATATAGTCGCCAGGCTCAAGGGTGCCAAGTTTTTTTGTAGTAAACCCAATTTCCTGAAAAATTATAGTAACTATACCGCTGTCTTCTTCATAATCTGCTACTGTCAGGGGTATTCGTTCTCCATAATCATCAATCCGGAGAATTATAAAATTGCCCGGTCTGGTTTTTTTTGCAATAAGTGGTGCTTCTACTTTAATCTTTTTAATGGTAGGTGCAAGTACTTCTTTTTCTACAATCTTAAACATTCTTCTTCCTCCTGTTCTGCTTTTTTGTTTTAATCAGTAAATATCTATAATATCAGCTATAAATAAGATACTTTTATTTTTATTTCAAAATTAACTCATAATCAGATTATTTGAAAACTTATTTTCTGATTGTGAAATTTCTTGCTACATTTTAGATTATATAATTTTTAGATAAGTAAATCAATATATTTTCGTTTTATCTTCGTAAGCCAATCTAACTATGTTGAAGTACATCTGAAATTTCCTCTGCTTTTTTCTTTACCAGTGGGATTAAATAACCCTTTAGATATTCATCTGTAATTCTGGAACAGGGTCCAGAAACACTTATTGCCCCCATTAAACTGCCGTGTTTATCGAAGAGAGGAGCAGCAACACAGCGGACTCCGATTTCTTTTTCTTCAAGGTCCAGGGCATAACCCTGTTCACGTATAGTCTTCAGTTCTTCAAGTAATATATCAGCATCGGTTATTGTATTTTCCGTATATCTTTTCAGGGTGATGGTATTTATATATTCTTTTAGTTTGCGCCCTGGTAGGTTTGCCAGTAGTGCCTTTCCAGAACCTGTACAGTAGGCCTCACCCCTACTACCTTCTTTTGCAAACATCCTTACCATATTTGTTGATTCTATTTGATCCAGATATACTACCTGATTATTCTCTAATGCCACCAGGTTACATGTTTCATTACAGCTGTCAACAATTTCTTCTAAATAGGGATGCACAATTTTTTTGAGATTAAAATCTTCAATTATTATATCAGCTATATTGTAGGCGCTTAACCCTATTTTATATAATCCTTTATCATCCTGTTCTACATAACCCAGTTTTACCAGGGTATTTATCAAGCGGTGTACGGTACTTATATTGAGAGATAAACTATTACTTATAGAGCTTAATGTCATAGGAGAACCGTTTTCAACTAGTTTTTCAAATATCTTAAATGCCTTTATTACAGATTTAACATGATTAGATCTTGTCATTGGAAAACCTCCCGGGAAATAATTTTCGCAAAGTGAAAAGACGGTTATTATTTTATATATTATCATAAGTAATGATAGAATTACAAATAATAATTTGAAATCCCCTGTAAAAAGGGACTAAGAGGGTATTTGTAGACTTTTTGATATACTGGATACAATTATTCAGAAAAATTTTAATATTTAAATTTTCGCATAGAAAAAAGGAGTTTTTATTTTTACGTAGAAATAAACTAGAGGTAATAACTAGAAGTAATAAGACAAATAATATTTTAGGAGGAGAGAATCTTGAGTAATTATGTAGAAAGAATCACAAAGAAAGTTATTGAGAAGAATCCAAATGAACCAGAATTTCATCAGGCGGTTAAGGAAGTATTAGAATCTATAGAGCCGGTTTTAGAAAGACATCCTGAATTTGAAGAAGCAGGAATCCTTGAAAGGGTAGTTGAACCTGAGAGACAGATAATGTTTCGTGTTCCGTGGGTAGATGATAATGGAAAGGTTCAGGTAAACCGTGGTTTCAGGTTTGAATTTAATAGTGCTTTAGGTCCATACAAAGGTGGTTTAAGATTCCACCCATCTGTATATTCCGGTATTATAAAGTTCCTGGGTTTTGAGCAGATATTTAAAAATGCCCTGACTGGTCGCCCTATTGGCGGAGGTAAGGGTGGTAGCGATTTTGATCCCAAGGGAAAATCAGATGCTGAGGTAATGAGATTCTGTCAGAGCTTTATGACTGAGTTACAGCGCCATATCGGGTTCCAGACAGATGTTCCTGCTGGTGATATTGGTGTAGGTGGGCGTGAAATAGGATTTATGTTTGGCCAGTATAAAAGGATCAAGAATGCTTTTGAGGCTGGAGTTCTCACAGGTAAAGGTTTAGACTGGGGTGGAAGTCTGGTAAGGACTGAAGCAACAGGTTATGGCCTTATTTATCTGGTAGACGAGATGATCAGGGATAAAGGACAGATGTTTGAAGGTAAAGATGTAGTTATCTCTGGATCAGGTAATGTAGCAATCTATGCTACAGAAAAGGTTCAGGAACTTGGTGGTAAAGTGATTGCCTTGAGTGATTCAGGCGGATATATCTATGACCCTGAAGGAATAAACCTTGATACAGTAAAGAGAATCAAAGAGGTAGAAAGGGGACGTATCATAGAATATGCTGAAGAACACTCATCAGCAGAGTTCAATGATGTCTGTACAGATATCTGGAAGATTAAGTGTGATATTGCCCTCCCATGTGCGACTCAAAATGAACTTGATGGTGAAGCAGCACAGGCACTTGTTGATAATGGTGTTATTGCTGTTGGCGAAGGAGCTAATATGCCTTCTACTCCAGAAGCTATTGAAGTCTTCCTTGATAATGGTGTTCTATTCGCACCTGCTAAAGCTGCAAATGCCGGTGGTGTTGCTACATCTGCACTGGAAATGACCCAGAACGGTATGTGGGATTCCTGGTCATTTGACAAGGTAGACGCCAGGCTCAAAGAAATTATGGTAGGTATCTATAAAGACATGAGTGAAACAGCTAAAGAATACGGCATGGAAGATAACTTTGTAGCTGGAGCAAATGTTGCTGGATTCCTTAAAGTAGCAAATGCTATGTTAGATCAAGGTGTAGTATAGAATAATTAAATTGGTATTATATGCTTTGTTCA
>JBKGXW010000008.1:0-50102 GCA_046546395.1 Halanaerobiales bacterium | reverse complement strand
ACTATTTTTCATAAACACTATTTTAAGAGTGGGGAATTTGATGAATAGAAGAGAACTGGGTAAGTTTGGAGAAGATAAGGCAGTAGAATATCTTAAAAAACAGGGTTATCAAATTATTGAAAGAAATTTCAGGTATGCCCGTGCAGAGATTGATATAATAGCCTCCAGAGATGATTTTCTTGCTTTTGTTGAAGTAAAACTAAGAAGGAATCTTAAGTATGGTCTACCACAGTCAGCTGTTGATTATAGAAAACAGGAAAAGATCAAACGTGCTGCACAGTTTTATTTAATGAAAAATAAAAACGATAAAAAAATTAGATTTGATGTAATAAGTATTCAAATTAATGATAGCAGTGGACGATTAAAGCATTTTGAAAATGCATTTTGATATTTATTTCTTTGCAGAAGAGTGTGCATGAAAAACGATTATGTTAAGGGATTTATTCTATAGCACAAGATTATGTACTTTAAGTAAATAATGCAGTGTAAAGCAGGGAGGATTTTTATGTTATCCAGGGTTATCAGTGCAACGGTGATGGGTATTGATGGAGTAATAGTCGAAGTGGAGGTTGATTTATCCAGGGGTATTCCTTCATTTGATATTGTTGGTTTACCAGATACAGCTGTCCGGGAATCAAGAGAAAGGGTCAGGTCTGCTATAAAAAATTCAGGCTATGATTTTCCCATACAGCGAATTACTATTAACCTTGCACCTGGAGATATAAAAAAGATAGGACCACATTTTGATCTTGCAATTGCTGCAGGTATTCTTGATGCCTGTGGTCATTTTGAAATTGATATATCTGAATATCTTTATGCAGCTGAATTATCTCTGACCGGTTCTTTGAGGGGAGCTAAGGGGATACTACCCATGGCACTTAAGGCTCGCGAAGAAGGTATGAAAGGTATTATTATTGCAGAGGAGGATTATCATGAAGCCTCTCTGGTGGATGAAATTGAAGTAATACCTATCAGAAAACTTTCTGATCTTACTTATTTTTTTAACTCAGGTCAGATCTTGAGCAAAGTTGTTGAGGAGACCGCCGTAGTTGTAGAAGAGAGAATATATGGGATAGATTTCTCAGAGGTCAAGGGTCAGGATGAGGCCAAAAGGGCTATGAAAATAGCTGCAGCGGGAAGTCATAATCTGCTCATGATTGGCCCTCCTGGTTCGGGGAAGACTATGCTGGCCAAAAGACTCAGGACAATACTTCCGCCATTAAGTGAAAATGAAGCACTGGAATTAACCAAGATATATAGTATAATGGGTCTTCTGGACTCAAATTGGGGGTTAATGAAAGAACGCCCTTTCCGCACCCCTCATCATAGTATCTCAACATCAGGTCTTGTAGGGGGTGGGCGTATTCCTGAACCGGGTGAAATAAGCCTAGCTCATTATGGCACCTTATTCCTTGATGAATTACCTGAGTTTCAGAGAAACGTACTGGAGATGTTACGACAGCCTATGGAAGAAGGGATAGTAAATATTGTCCGGGCTACCATGAGTGCTACATTTCCAGCCCAATTTATGCTGGTCGCTGCCATGAATCCCTGTCCCTGTGGATATTATGGTGATGAACGGCATGAATGTACCTGTACAGGACCACAGATTAATAAATACAGGGCAAAGGTATCAGGACCGCTGATGGATAGGATTGATATCCAGATCGAAGTGCCTGCCCTCAGTGTAGAAGAAATAACTGCTGAAATCAATAAACGGGAAAGCTCAAAAGAAATGCGCCAGGAAGTAATAGAAACCCATCAAGTTCAGATGGAACGCTATAAAAATGAAGATTTTAATTTTAACTCTCAATTAGCAGGAAAGAAGCTGCATGAATACTGCAAGATTGAGGACCAGGGCTTATATTTATTGAAAGACGCTATTGACAAACTGGGGCTAAGTGCCAGGGCTTATGATAGAATCCTGAGACTGGCCAGGACAATAGCAGACATGGAAAAGAGTGGTGTCATAAAAAGTGATCATGTTGCTGAAGCTATCCAATACAGGAGTCTTGATAGAAAAATGGAGTACTAGACAGAGAATTCATATATTGATATAAGTATATGCTGTTATGAATCCTTAGATTATTGAATCTTAATTTTTAAAATTTTTACGTCCAATATAACCCGTTTTCTAACTTAAATATTACAACTTACAGAGATGATATATACGATTAGGGTTGGTACACGAAATTTGTGTAATTAACGATTAGTACATTATTAGAATATATTGATAAAATCACAAGTAAATAAAAAATATATATAACATGGAGGGAGCAGGATTATATGAAAATATATCATTTGTATCATAGTGGAGTTGCCATAGATTATCAGGACTGCTTATTGATATTTGATTATTTTAGAGACAGTACAGAGAAAATAAGCAATCTTTCTAATTCTGACTCAGGCCTTATTAATGGAGTGGTTCGAGCAAATGATCTGCAGAAGTATAAGGAAATCTATGTCTTTGTAAGCCATAATCATAGTGATCACTACAATCCTGTTATATTTGACTGGCAGGATTATAATAGCAATATAAAGTATATTTTGAGTGATGATTTAGATGCCGGAAAGGAGAAAAATATATATTATATACAGGAAAATGACAATCTTAAACTTGACAGTATAGAAATTACTGCATATGGCTCCACTGACCAGGGTATATCTTTTCTTGTGAAATTATCTGATAAATATATTTTTCATTCCGGTGATTTGAACTGGTGGCACTGGAGTAGTTTTTCAGATAAACAGCTGAGAAAAGAGGAAAAAGATTTTAAAGATGAAGTTGATAAATTAAAGGGAGTAAAAATTGACATTGCTTTTGTACCTGTAGATCCAAGACTGGGAAAATTTTATCATCTGGCCGGAGAATATTTTATAGATGTAGTAGAACCCACATTACTTATTCCAATACATTTTGCAGATCAGTATAAGATTACTGAAGACTTTGCTGCAAAATTTACTGATTATAGTGGCACAATAGCTGTCATAGAAAGCCCTGGTACAGAAATTACTTATCATTAATAAAGGTTTCCAGTTTCCTAAATTTGTCAAATTACCAATTGGCTTATATTTCATCTCTGAAAGTGGGATTAATAAGTAAATTAGTATTCTAAATTATACAGTATCTAAGTAAAAGGTAAACCGAGAGACTATTGTTATATTTTAGTTATGTATTAATTAACTGTGTAACAGGTATAGATAATAATATGAATTAGCTATAAAAATTGTTGTTTCATAATTAATGAAAGAGGAGGAGACAAAGTGGCGAAATATGAAAAAGTTTTAGTACTAAATAACCAGATTGAGGCCGATATAATGGAAGATATCCTGAAGGAGCGAGGGATACCGCATTTGATGATAACATATCATGATATTGCCTATGATGGTATCTTTCAGATAGGAGGTTGGGGTCATGTCGAGGCCAGAGATGATGATCACCAGGAAATCAGGGAAATTTATCAGGAAATCCAGGATAGTTTCAATAATGAAGTTTAGTATATATAGAATAGTATTTCCAGTATTTAATTAAGAGTATAACGATACATTCAATTTGTAGTAATGAATAACCCGCAGAAAACAATTTACAAAAAAAGGAACAAACACTTGACAAATTACTTTAAATAATGTATTATAAACAAAATTAAATAAATTAGTTGAGCCGAGGTTAGATGAGTGAGAGAATAGTTTAGTAGAGTTGAGATTGATGTTTTAGACCAGGCTTATAGTTATTGAGGCTGGTATTTTATTTATTCAATTTATCATTTAAAGAATATTGCTAACCGGATAACTGCTAAATTATCTCATACCTATTTATAATGAGAACTTATGCCAGTTATATATACAGCTTAGTTCAGGATAGATTAACAATAAGTATGAGAAACCGTATCAATAAATATAATTTTGTATTTAATATACGGAGATCGAGGAAAGCAGTTAACATTATGTGATATTATTTTACTTTGTAGATTATACTAATCAACTCTAGATGTATCATATTAACCAGGCTATAGATTTATTAGCCTGGTTTTTTTAGTGGTCAGGAGATTACTAACTTCCATAATAAGTGAGTTGTTTCCCCTATCAAGAAATGTTCATTATAATAATTATGGCTGAAGGTCAATTTATTCTCTCTCTAACCTCCAGTAGGATTTATAATACTTAAGGAGGTAGAAAAGATGTTTAATCAATGTTTAGAAAAGGTTATTGCCGGACAGAACTTATCAGAGAAGGAAATGGAAGGTACAATGCGGGCAATAATGGAAGGAGAGGTATCTGAAAGCCAGATAGCTGGGATGCTGGTTGGTTTAAGAATGAAGGGGGAGACAATTGAAGAAATAACCGGTGCGGCAAGGGTTATGCGAGAGAAAGCTATCTCAATTAGAAACATTAAGGAATTATCTATTGATACCTGTGGTACAGGTGGAGATGGTAGTAATACTTTCAATATCTCTACAACGGTTACCTTTGTTCTTGCTGCTGGAGGCTTAACTGTTGCAAAACATGGTAATAGATCTGTTTCCAGCAAATGTGGTGCAGCTGATGTACTTGAGGCACTGGGTGTAAATTTATCACTGACCCCGTCACAGGTTGAAAAATGTGTTGAAGAAATTAATCTCGGTTTTCTCTTTGCACCAGTTCATCATAAGGCTATGAAGTATGCAATTAAGCCGAGAAGAGATCTGGGTCTTAGAACAATATTTAATGTACTTGGTCCTTTGACAAATCCAGCTGCTGTTAATTATCAGGTCATGGGTGTCTACCATCCTTCGCTGATCTATCCTCTGGCCAGTGTATTAAAAAACCTTGGTGTTAAGAGTGCAATGGTTGTTAATGGCAATGGTCATATAGATGAATTTACATTAAGTGGTCCAAATCATGTTGCATATTTACATGATAATCAAATAAAAGAGATGGAAATAACAGCAGAAGATGTTGGTTTGAAACAAGCAGCCCTTGAAGATATAACTGGTGGCTCGCCCGATATAAATAAAGATATAATCCTTGATATTTTGAAAGGAAAAACTGGACCCAAACGTGATGTAGTGTTATTCAATGCAGCAGCTGCTTTTAAGGTGACTGGACTTTCGCAGACATGGGATGAGGGGATTAAGATGGCCGCTGAAATTATTGATAGTGGTAAAGCCTTTAAAAAATTGAATGAGTTGATAATGTTTACAAATAAACAGGTTGTTTCTGCATAAAACAATAATATCAGGGAGAGAAGATATGGAAACTATACTTAATAAGATTATTATAGAAAAAAGAAAGGAAGTCCAATCTATTAAAAACCCAGGAAGATCATTGAAAAAAAGTCTAGCAGGGGAAAAGTTGACTCTAATTGCTGAGATAAAAAAAGCATCACCCAGTAAAGGTGTTATTGCTGAAGAATTCAATCCAGGAGAACAGCTGGAGAAATATATAAATGCTGGTGCAGGAGCAGTATCTATTCTGACAGATGAAAAGTTTTTTCAGGGTAGTAAAGATATAATGATGGCTCTGCGGGAGAAAACTGATCTACCTCTTTTGCGGAAAGATTTTATTATTGACCCCATACAGGTATATGAGAGTTTATTCATAGGGGCTGATATAATTCTTTTAATCGCTGCAGTACTCAGTAAAAAAGAGTTGAAAGAACTAATTGAACTGACAGGGTCTCTGGGGATGGAGGCACTGGTAGAGGTTCATAATATTGATGAACTTGATAATGCAGTAGAAGCTAACGCTGAGATAATAGGTATCAACAATCGTAACCTGAAGAATTTTACTGTTGATTTAAAAAATACGGAAAGAATAGTAACGGAATTGAATGGCCGTGGGATCCGTGATAATTATTATATTATTGCTGAAAGTGGTATCAAGGATTCAACAGATATTAAATATCTGAAGGATATTGGAGTGGATGGTGTACTGATTGGAGAGAGTCTGATGAAATCTCCTGAACCTGAAGAAAAAATAAATGAGTTGTTCTCCGGCACACAGGAGGTGCATCAATGAGAGTTAAAGTATGTGGACTTACCAGAAAAGAAGATGTAGAAATCTGTGATAGTCTTGGTGTCGATGCCCTTGGTTTTATCCTGGCAGAAAGTCCACGTAGAGTAGAAATAGAAGATGTTGCTTTTCTAACTGAAGATATCTCACCATTTATATGTAGAGTAGTGGTTGTAATGAATCCAGATAATGATTTACTTGATAAAATAGTTAGTTCAAAGTTGTTTGACTATATACAGTTTCATGGTAATGAAGACCCTGAAATTATTAAGAAATGCCCTCTGAAGAAAATCAAGTCTATAAGTATTAGTATAAATAAATGTAAACATGATAGGTACCTTATAGATATAAATAAAGAGATAGATAAGTATGATGATGCAGATTTCTTTCTCTTTGATACAAAATCAGGTAAAAGTAAAGGTGGTACTGGTAAAAGTTTTAACTGGAGTATATTTAAGTCGCTGGATATAAGAAAACCCTTTATACTGGCCGGAGGACTGGGTATTGACAATATTGAGAGTGCTTTAAATATTGAAGGTCTATCTGGTGTTGATCTGAACAGTAAGCTTGAATCAGCACCTGGTATTAAAGATAAAGAGAAACTCTATAAAGTAATGGAGAATATAAAGCGAGGAAGAAATAAAGTAATGGATATTATAAAGTGATGAGAAATTTCATGAAGAAGACGTAAAATTGGTATAAGAATTGGCTGTGAAAAAATACAGGATATTGACATATAAAATTAATAAACTGGAGGGATATATAGTGGCTATTGATACAATATTTAAAAAAGGGTATTTTGGTGAATATGGTGGACGTTTTGTACCTGAAACATTAATTCCTGTACTGGAAGATCTTGAAGAAGTGTATCTGGAATTAAAAGATGACCAGATATTTAAAACCGAATTGGAAAAGCTACTTAAAGACTATAGTGGTAGGCCTACTTCACTGTATTATGCTAATAAATTAACTGAATATCTGGACGGAGCAAAGATATATTTGAAGAGGGAAGATCTGAACCATACAGGGGCGCATAAGATCAATAATACACTGGGACAGATTTTACTGGCAGCAAAAATGGGAAAAAGGAGAATCATTGCAGAAACAGGTGCCGGTCAGCATGGGGTTGCTACAGCAACAGCAGCTGCTAAGTTTGGTCTTGAGTGCTGTGTATATATGGGTATTAAGGATATGGAACGTCAGAAGCTTAATGTTATAAAGATGCAGTTACTGGGTGCTGAAGTAAAACCAGTTTATTCTGGAACCCAGACACTTAAGGATGCCACCAATGAAGCGATTAGAGACTGGGTTGCCAATGTAGATGATACCCATTATATTATCGGATCAGTAGTCGGGCCTCACCCCTATCCAATGATGGTACGTGATTTTCAGAGGGTAATTGGTGATGAACTGAAAAAGCAATTTTATAACCGTGAAAAAAGCCTACCGAATTACATTATTGCCTGTGTAGGTGGAGGAAGCAATGCTATGGGTGTGTTTTATCCATTTATATCAGCCGAAAATGTCAAATTAATCGGAGTAGAGGCTGCAGGAGAGGGAATTGAAACTGATAAACATGCCGCCAGTTTGACTAAAGGTAGAATAGGTGTTTTACATGGCAGCAAATCATATCTACTGCAGAGTGATGACGGCCAGGTCTTGCCTGCACATTCTGTATCAGCCGGTCTGGATTACCCGGGGGTTGGACCAGAACACAGCTACTTAAGTGAGATAAAAAGAGTAAAATATAGGTCTGTTACTGATCAGGAGGCAATAAATGCCTTTGAGTTATTATGTAAAACAGAAGGTATTATTCCGGCACTGGAAAGCTCCCACGCTCTGGCATATGCTGTCAAATTTGTACCTGAATTAAGCAGAGACCAGACGGTTGTTATAAATCTTTCTGGTAGAGGAGATAAGGATGTTAATTCAGTATTAGAGTATAAGGAGGTTGAAATATAATGGATAAGATCGCAGAAATCAAAAATAAGGATAATACTCCAGGAGATAAAGCTGAAAAGAATGGTAGAGATAGAATACTCAGAGAAACAGATAATAGTACAGGTAATAGAATTGAGAATGTATTTAAAAATAACAAAGCATTAATGCCCTATATAACAGCTGGTGATCCGGATCTGGATACTACAAGAGAGATTATGTTGACCCTTGATCGGAGTGGAGCAGATATTATAGAAGTTGGCATACCATTTTCCGATCCCCTGGCAGATGGCCCGGTTATACAGGCTGCCGGGCAGCGTGCCCTGAAAGCTGATGTCGATCTTGGAAAGATAATAAATATGCTGAGGGGTATAAGAGATGAAATAAAGACCCCCTATCTACTGATGGGTTATATAAATCCTATTTTAAGTTATGGAAAAGATAGATTTATTGAAGATGCACTTGAGGCTGGAGTTTCAGGGGTTATTATACCAGATTTGCCTTATGATCAGGATATAGATTTTATAAAACAATTAATTGATAATGATCTGTCTCCGGTATTGATGGTAACACCTGTAACATCAGAAGAACGTCTCAAAATTATTGCAAAGCTGAGTAGGGCTTTTATATACTGTGTCTCATTACTGGGGATAACTGGAAGCAGACAGGGACCTATCAAGTCCATTGAATCATATTTAAAAAAAGTAAGGAATTATACTGATTTACCCCTTGCTCTGGGCTTTGGGATTGATGGGCCAGAAAAAGTAAAGAAAATACTTAATACAGTAGACGGTGTAATAATAGGTACTGCGCTAGTTAAAATTGTCGAAAAATATGGAGAAGATAAAGAGAAGTTACTGGAGGAAGTTTCTGAGTTTATTTCCGGGATTAAAGAAGTAATGTAGCTTATATACGGATTTTTATAACACTCCGAAAAAATATTTAATAAAAAATCTTCTATATGATATAATTATTAAGAAAAAATTTAAAACTAAATGTAATTTAGAAGAAAAAATATTGTATAGAATATCTATAGGAGTGGTTTGATGAAAATAGGTAAAAAGATCAAAGATTATCTGGTAAAGGTTTTAAATGGTATGGCATTGGGTTTATTTGCTTCATTAATTATTGGCTTAATCTTAAAGCAACTGGGTACATATCTTAATATTGATTTTCTTATCAGAGCCGGAAGTATAGCACAATATTTAATGGGTCCTGCTATTGGCGCCGGTGTTGCATATAGTATTGGGGTTTCACCACTGGGCATATTTGCTGCAATTATAACCGGAGCTATCGGTGCAGGGACTATACAGCTGACAGCAGAAGGAGCAGCTACATTAGCAATTGGTGAGCCTGTGGGTGCGCTGATAGCTTCTCTGGTAGGGGCTGAGTTTTCTCGTTTAATAGGAGGAAAGACAAAGGTTGATATTGTTCTTGTTCCGGCTGGAACTATAATTGTTGGAGGCTTAGTAGGGGTCTGGATAGCCCCTCTGGTAGTGTCACTGATGACCTGGCTTGGTAACCTGATTAATGTTGCGACAGAACTACATCCTATACCAATGGGTATAGTTGTTTCAACTCTGATGGGTATAATTCTAACCCTACCGATTAGTAGTGCTGCTCTTGCTATTTCGCTGGGACTAAATGGTCTGGCTGCTGGTGCAGCTACTGTTGGATGTGCTACTCAGATGATAGGTTTTGCAGTGGCAAGTTACAGGGAGAACAAGTTTGGAGGTTTTATAGCTCAGGGGCTCGGGACATCTATGCTGCAGATTCCCAACATAGTTAAAAACCCTCTGATATGGATTCCACCTATAATTACTTCAGCGATTCTGGGACCTTTTGCAACAGTGGTTTTTAAGATGGAAAACAATCGAGTAGGCGCCGGTATGGGAACAAGTGGACTTGTTGGTCAGTTTGCTACTATAGAAGAGATGGGAATAGGAGCCTTATTTCCTATAATCATATTACACTTCATATTACCGGCATTATTGACTTTACTTATATCTGAATATATGCGCAAAAAGGGATATATTAAATCAGGTGATATGTTATTAACTGATTGATAACACATGGTATATCCACAAAATAAAAATCATCAAGTACTGCAGGAGAAATTCCTTTGTTATAATTATATGAATTAAAAGATACCCCCTGAGATATAATAGTAGAATAATAAGATATATAATTTTACACAAAAGGTATAATACTTAGTTGATGTAAAATAATCGAGTATATTAACGCTTACGGAGAAGACCCACAAAACAAAATTAAAACAAATTAAGCTAAAATAGTATTGGGGGATATTTAAATGCAATTTACAAACGAAATTTTCACTAAAGATATGGTACGTAGAATTTATTATGATCTTTCAGAAAACAATAGTGGTCAGATTCCATTTGATGATTTTAAAGTAAATTATCATTTGAGTGAAAAAGGACAAAATAATAAGCCTCTGGAAGTCAATATAGAAATAATAAATGAGCTGGGAGAAGAAGTACATAATTATGTTTTGAAATATGAGGATGGTTATTCTGATTTCAGGATAATTCAGGGAAATAGAATAGTCAAAAGATAAAATAATCAGCCCTATTGTCATAGACAGTGGGGTTTATTAATACATATAAATCATAATTTTAACAGAGCGTAAAGATGTAAATATATGGATATTTAAAATGAACAGGTAAGTATAGCAATATATATACAGAGATAAGTATTTAAATATCTTAATGCTCAAATGTGCGAAAATTATTTATTAAAAAATAAATAATTTTATATAAAAAAAGGAAATCTTTACTATTTGGCGAAAAAGATAATAAACAGATCTATTTAAGCAAATAAACCTACCATCATATAAAAAAAATGGAGATGGTTATTTCATGAGAGAAGACCTGAAAGAAGAGTATTACTGGTTGGGATTAAGTACAATATCTGGGTTGGGTTCAGTAAGAATTAATAAATTACTAAGTCATTTTTCTTCTGTATCCAGGATATGGCAGGCAAATGAGGGGGAATTAAAACAGGTAAGTGGAATTGGAAAACTGGCAAAAAAAATAGTTGAACAGAGAGAGGGGTTTGATATAGATAAACTATTGAACCAGCTTTCTAAAGACAATATAAATTATATTACTGTACTGGATGAGGAATATCCTGAAAAATTAAAGAATATTTATGACCCGCCTCCTGTATTATTTTATAAAGGGGAATTAAATTTTGCTTTTCCTGCTGTAAGTATCATTGGATCCAGACGCTGTACCACATATGGCAAAAAAACAGCTGAAAAGATAGCTTATCAGCTGGCTAACAGGGGTATTACAGTTATTAGTGGGATGGCCCGGGGAATAGACACCAGGGGCCATATAGGGGCTTTAAAAGCAAAAGGCAGAACGATAGCCGTTCTGGGTTCTGGACTTGATATCATCTACCCTCCGGAGAATAAAGAGCTCTTTGAGCAAATACAGAAAAATGGTACTGTTCTGAGTGAGTATCCACCGGGTGTAGAACCCCTGGCCGGTAACTTTCCTCAGCGAAATAGAATAATAAGTGGATTAAGCATCGGGGTACTGGTTATAGAAGCTGCCAGTCGGAGTGGTTCTTTAATTACTGCAAATCTGGCTCTGGAACAGGGAAGAGATGTTTTTGCAATACCGGGTAATATTGACCGCCCACAGAGTAAGGGTACAAATGATTTGATTAAAAAAGGCGCCAAAATGGTAACAGGGGTTGAGGATATAGTAGAAGAATTGTATCTATATAAGAATATAGGTCAACTGGAGAGTAAAGCTGATGGAAACAAAAAACAGGGAATTGATATATTAGTTAATAAAAAAGAAAATAATAGGATTAAATCAAATTATCCTGAATTAAATGATGAGGAAAGGGAGGTGCTGGAAGTATTTCAAAAAGAAGTTGATTTGACACTCGAACAGCTTATCAAGCTTACTGATAAAAGTCCGGCCAGAATGAACACAATACTCCTTAAACTGGAATTAAAAGGTATAATATCCCGAAGTGCGGGAAAAAAATATTCCTTTATGGGTTTACAAAGCCTTCTAAAACCTCTATAATATTATATTAGTTGGAATAGGAAAAGTCTGGGGAGGGGGATTAGTATGAATGATAATATAATAGAAATAGTAAGTTTTTTAATACAACGAATGCTGAATGATGAAGATATACTCCTGGAAGAAGAAGAGATTATAGAGGAACTACTTGGACTGGGGTACAATATACAGGATATAGACCAGGCCTTTGAATTAATTTATAATGGCACGGATATAATAGAGGCAGAAAATATTCAGTTTGATGACCTTGAGAAAATCCCCTATTATAATAGAATATTTACTACGGCCGAGAAACTATATCTTCCTTTAGACATCCAGGGCTTAATAATCAAAATTATGTTTTCTAAGCTACTGACGACAAGGGAGAATGAAGAGATAATAATTAAGGCTATACAGAACAGTTATACTGGTTATGTTTCGCCGAATAATCTATGGAATATAGTTGAAGATGTTGTAAAGGATCAGAGGAAACTGGACCTGATTTCTCATCAAATATCAGAGTTTAATGATATAATCCCTGAAGATAATAAATATATAAATTAAAGTACCTATTGGAGGTGTTGTTGTGGCAAAGAAGAAAAGCACTAATACTCTTGTAATAGTTGAGTCGCCAGCAAAAGCAAAGACTATATCAAAGTTTTTGGGAAGAGGATATAAAGTTGAGGCTTCAATGGGTCATGTAATTGACCTACCTAAAAGTAAGATGGGTATTGATATTGCTGATGATTTTGAACCAAAGTATATTACAATTAGGGGTAAAGGTAAGGTATTGAATA
Source organism: Halanaerobiales bacterium (assembly GCA_046546395.1). Lineage (GTDB taxonomy): Bacteria > Bacillota > Halanaerobiia > Halanaerobiales > DTU029 > JBDNGI01. Next base: position 37,333 of record JBKGXW010000008.1, on the reverse strand, counting down.
AATTAAAAAAAGAAGTTAAAAAGAGTAAAGATGTATTACTCGCTACTGACCCTGATAGAGAGGGCGAAGCAATATCGTGGCACCTTTATCGTGCTCTAAAATTGGATAAAGAAAATACGCGTATAGAATTTAATGAGATTACAAAATCGGCTATTCAAAACGCACTAAAAAAACCTCGCCCCCTAAATATGGACCTTGTTGATGCTCAACAAGCTCGTAGATTGTTGGACCGTCTGGTCGGCTATAAATTAAGCCCACTTTTATGGAAAAAGGTAAGGAAGGGTTTAAGTGCCGGGAGAGTTCAGACGGTAGCAGTCAAGATTATCTGTAAGAGAGAGCGTGAAATAGAGGCTTTTGAACCTGAAGAATATTGGACTATTACCGTTGAGCTTAGTAAAAATGGAAGTAAATTCACTGCAGATTTACATCGAATTAAAGGTAAGAAATTTAAAATTGAAAATGAAAATGAAGCAAGTAAAATAGTTGCCGAACTCAAGAAAGAAGACTTTATTGTAAGAAAAGTCAAAGAGCGGAATAGAAAAAGAAACCCTGGTCCTCCTTTTACTACCAGCACACTACAGCAGAGGGCTTCAAGTTTGTTGGGTTATTCTGCCAACAAAACTATGTATCTGGCTCAGCAGTTATATGAAGGTATAGACCTGGGTAAAGAGGGTACTGTAGGTTTGATAAGTTATATCAGAACAGATAGTACCCGTATTTCCAGAGAGGCAACAGAGAATGGACAAAAATATATAATAGAAAAATACGGAGAAAAATATCTTCCAAATAAAGTTCGTAAATATGCCGCAAATAAAGGTGCTCAGGATGCACATGAGGCTATTAGACCTACCTCTGTTCAGAGACATCCTGAAGAGATGAAAGAATATCTGAGTAATGATCAATATAAATTATACAATCTTATCTGGCGTAGATTTGTAGCAAGCCTGATGAGCCCGGCTATCTATAAGGTGTTGACCATTAATATAAAAGCAGGTGAAGATTATCTTTTTCGTTCATCAGGTTCACAGATTGTTTTCCCTGGTTTCCTGAGAGTAAAGAACTGGAATCAGAAGGAAGATGTAATCCTGCCGGATATTAAGGAAGGGGAAAAGCTACCAGTAGGTAAATATGACCCTGAACAGCATTTCACTCAGCCGCCTCCAAGATATACAGAAGCAAGTCTTGTAAAAACGCTGGAGGAGGAAGGTATAGGAAGACCAAGTACTTATGCACCTACAATATCAACTGTTATTTCCCGTGGATATGTCGATCGAAATGGTAAACAACTTAAGCCTACCAAATTGGGTTTTATTGTTGTTGACCTTTTAAGTGAGCATTTCCCTGATGTTACTGATATTGAATTTACAGCTCAGATGGAGAACCGTCTGGACAGCATTGAAGAGGGTAAAGATGACTGGAAGAAAGTATTGGCTGATTTTTATTTTCCTTTTGCGGAGCGTCTTGACGAAGCACAGGAAGAGATGGATGATGTTGAGCTGCAGAGTGAGGTTACTGATGAAGTCTGTGAAAAATGTGGAAAGCCGATGGTAGTGAAATACGGTAGATATGGTAAGTTTTTAGCTTGCTCAGGTTATCCGGATTGTAAAAATACAAAGCCTTTCTTGATAAAAACCGGTGTTTCCTGTCCATCCTGTAAAGAGGGTGAATTGATTCAGAGGAAGAGCCGCAAAGGTAGAACTTTTTATGGCTGCACAAGTTATCCGGAATGTGATTTTGTTAGCTGGAACAAACCTATTGAAGAAAAATGTCCGGAGTGTAAGGGATTAATGGTGGAAAAAAGGAGTCGGAAAAAAGGGTTAATTCATAAATGTATAAATAAAGAGTGTGGCTTTGAAGAGTCGGTTATGGATGAAAAAAAATAATATTCAATTATCGGATAAAATATAGTCGTGTTTTATGCACTTTAACCATGTTTTTATACATGAAATAAAGCTGAATAACTACACAATATGAAGGGATTAATTCTCTTGACATTGTTTGATGAGATATGTTAAGATATAACAAGCGATTAATTATCTACAATTTTGAATCATTCGACAATTGAATGAGGAGGTATAATTAGTGGGATGTAATATTGAGGCTACTACAGTTATAGCCGTCAAATATAAAGATAAAGTAGCCATGGCCGGAGACGGTCAAGTTACTTTTGGTAATACTGTTATGAAAGCTGGAGCAAAGAAGGTAAGATATTTATATCATGGTGGCGTTCTGGCTGGATTTGCAGGAACCTCAGCAGATGCCTTTACACTTTTTGAAAAATTTGAAATTAAATTAGAAGAATATCACGGTAATCTGGAAAGGGCTGCAGTAGAATTAGCTAAAGAGTGGAGAACAGACAAGGTCTTAAGGAAACTTGAGGCTTTATTAATTGTTGCAAATTGTGAGAAAATTTTATTGATTTCTGGAAATGGAGATGTGATCGAACCAGATAATGATGTAATAGCTATAGGGTCTGGCGGATCATATGCACAGGCAGCAGCATTAGCGATGTTGAAATTTTCTAGCAATATGGAAGCCGGGGAAATGGCCCTGGAGTCCTTAAGAATTGCTTCAAATATCTGTATATATACAAATGATAACATTACTGTTGAAGAGATTTCGGGGGGTGAATAATGATTAAAGAACTGACACCCAGAGAGATAGTTGAAAAACTTGATAAATACATAATTGGACAAAATGATGCTAAAAGGGCTGTTGCAATAGCACTGAGGAACAGGTATCGGCGCAAAAAAATAGAGGATGAATTACAGGAAGAAATCATACCGAAGAATATACTGATGATTGGACCTACAGGAGTTGGCAAAACTGAAATTGCCAGAAGATTGGCTAAAATAGCCAATTCTCCATTCGTTAAAATTGAAGTTACCAAGTTTACTGAAGTTGGTTATGTTGGCAGGGATGTAGAATCTATTATCAGAGATTTAGTAGAGACTTCTATTAGAATGATTAAAATGGGAAAGGTTAAGGAAATGCAACCTCAGGCTGAAAAGATGGCTGAAGAAAGAATTCTTGATATCTTACTTCCCACAGCAACAAAGAAAAAGAAAGACCCATTTGGCTTTTTGATGAATGAAGACGGAGATGCAGAAACCGAAAAAATAAGTGATGAAACATATCAGAGAGTTAATGAACGTCGGGAAAGACTAAAAAAACGCCTTGAAGAAGGAAAACTGGATGAACAAATTATTGAAATAGATGTGGAAGCACAATCACCACAGATGTTTGAGATGTTTTCTGGAACAGGTGTTGAAGAGATAGGGATTAATTTCCAGGATATGTTTGGGAATTTAATGCCTACACAGAAGAAAAAAAGAAAGGTAACAATTGCACAGGCCAAAGAGATATTAAAGCAGGAAGAAGCACATAAATTAATTGATATGGATGAGCTTAGTAAAGAAGCTATTTTGAAAGTAGAAAACGATGGTATCGTATTCCTTGATGAGATAGATAAAATAGCAGGTCGCGAATCCGGTCAGGGCCCAGAGGTTTCCAGAGAAGGTGTTCAAAGAGATATCCTGCCAATTGTCGAGGGTTCTACTATTATGACCAAATATGGTCCAGTTCAGACAGATCATGTCCTTTTTATTGCAGCAGGTGCATTTCATGTTTCTAAACCATCTGATTTGATTCCGGAACTACAGGGACGCTTTCCTATCAGAGTTGAATTGAAGAGTTTGACAAAAGATAATTTTGTAGAGATATTATTAAAGCCAAAGAATGCACTGATCAAACAGTATAAAGCATTACTGGCAGCTGAAGATATCGAACTGGATTTTACAGGTGATGCTATTGATGAAATTGCTTCTTTTGCATTTAAGGTAAATGAACAAACTGAAAATATTGGTGCCCGAAGACTACACACTATTATGGAAAGATTGCTTGAAGAATTGTCCTTTGATGCGCCAGATATGGAAAAGCAGAAATTTGTAATTGATATTGATTATGTGAGAAAACAGCTTGCTGATGTAGTTCAAAACAAAGATTTAAGCAAGTATATATTATAAGATTTATAATTCATAAAAATGGAGGTATATAGAGATGGAAGAACTATTAGAAAAGAGTCGAATGATAAACAGATTACTACAGAGAACTGGTGGAAGGCCGGTAGATTTTTTAGAGATGGCAGATGTCTTAAGTGAAGCAATCAACTGTAATGTATATATAGCAAGTCGAGAAGGGAAGATTAATGGCCATAGCTTACTTGATAATTTTGAATGTGATATTATGGAAGAAAAGGTTATTAGTGAAGAGGCCTTTCCATTTGATTATAATAAGGGTTTATTAAAGGTAAGAGAAACAAAAGCAAACATTGAACAGAAAGAAGGCAAATGTGTCTTTGCCGATGGTGAAGACTGCCTTTTTAAAAACAAACTAACAACTATTATACCAATTATTGGGGGCGGGGACCGCCTCGGAACTCTTGTTCTTGCCAGATATGATGAAAAATTTTCTGCCCATGACTTAATATTAGGAGAATATGGGGCTTCTGTGGTAGGAATGGAAATATTACGTACTCGCAGTGAGAAAATCGAAAAAGAAGCTCGAAAAAAGGCGGCTGTTCAGATTGCTATCGATACTTTATCTTATTCCGAACTTGAAGCTATTGAACATATTTTTGAAGAATTGGATGGTAGGGAAGGGCTACTTGTAGCCAGTAAAGTGGCAGATCGTGTTGGAATCACCAGATCTGTGATTGTTAATGCACTGAGGAAATTTGAAAGTGCTGGAGTTATTGAGTCAAGATCTCTCGGAATGAAGGGAACATTTATCAAAGTTCTGAATGATTATTTACTGGATGAATTAGATAAAATGAAGGCATAAATTTCTATGTACGCATACATTACTAAATGTTCTCTTTTCTGCTAGAGAGAGCATTTTTTTTTATAACATGCAGGAACTCTAAAATTATTGTCGAATATATATAGTAAATTGAAATAATCCATATATAACCAGAGGGGGGTATATATAGATGGGAAAACGAGTGTTAGTAGTAGATGATGCTGCATTTATGAGGATGATGATTAAAAATATATTAGTAGATGGCGGTTTTGAGATAGTCGGCGAAGCTGAAAATGGTAGAGATGCCATTGATGCCTTTAGAGACTTAAGACCAGATCTGGTCACTATGGATATAACCATGCCAGAGATGGATGGTATAGATGCTGTAAAAGCGATTCTGGAGATAGATAGAAATGCGAAAATTATTATGTGTAGTGCCATGGGCCAGCAGGCTATGGTTATTGATGCAATACAGGCTGGTGCTAAAGACTTTGTAGTAAAACCCTTTAAACCAGATAGAGTTCTTGCTGCAATAGGTAAATTATTTAATAATTCATAAAAAATTTAAATATGTTAGTTTTAATAACCACAAACAGGGAGGTTGTCGCTGTGGATAATAATTCTCAATATTTACAAATGTTTTTTGATGAATCTGCTGAGTACTTACAGCAGTTAAACGAGAATGTATTATTACTTGAGGAAAATCCGGAAGATGACGAAATTATTAATGCAGTGTTTCGAGCTGCTCATTCCGTAAAGGGCATGTCGGCTACTATGGGTTTTAACCGATTAACAGATCTTACTCACAGAATTGAGAATATATTGGCAAAGGTAAGAAATAAGGAAATGATGATCAATGAATCATTGATTGATTTATTATTTGCGGGGCTGGATGATATAAAAGCACTGGTAGATGACATTAGAGATCAGGGTGAAGAATTAACTGATGTAAGTGATTATTTAAAGAAATTGGACCGGGTACTTATTGGTGAGTATGAAGAAGAAATCGATAATTCTGATACTACAGAAGAAGATCTAGAGATTGAATCTGATATATTTACAAAAAAACTTTCATTGACAGATGAAGAAGAAAAAGATTTATTCAGCAAAATAACTGATACTGAGAATATATATAATATTGAAGTAAAGTTGGTAGAGGATTGTTTGCTAAAAAATGTGCGAGGATATATGATACTGAAAAAGGCTCAGGAGATGGGTTACCTTGCTGTATCTAATCCAACTCAAAAAGAAATTGAAGATGAAGATTTTGGTCTTTCCATTTTTATAAAACTGGTTTCTACTCTTGACAAAGACACCCTGGAGGAAGAATTTACAGATATTATTGATGTTGAAACCGCCAGGGTTATTAAAGAAGATATAGTTCAGGAAGAAGTTATAGTAGAGCAGGTTAAGGAAGATAAGGGAGATAAGAAGGATGATAAGCTTACACCAGAAAAACCAACAACACAGGAAAATAAAACGAAAAATACTAAACTTACAAATATACAGGTATCACCTACTGTACGAGTAGATATAAATAAACTTGACAATTTAATGAATATGGTAGGGGAACTGCTCATAAATAAAACACGACTAAGTGGCCTAAATATTCAATCAGAGGTTTATCAGGATATTATTCAACAACTGGACAGGGTAACTCAGGATTTACATCATAATGTAATGCAGATACGAATGGTACCTATTGGTGGTATTTTTAATAGATTCCCCCGCATGATCAGAGATTTATCTAAAGAACTGGATAAAGAGGTTGACCTGATTATTGAAGGTGCGGAAACAGAACTGGATCGTTCTATTATTGACGAACTTGCTGATCCACTTATGCATATTTTGCGTAATGCAGTCGATCATGGAATTGAAGAACCGGATGTACGGGAAAAGAAAGGCAAACAAAGATCGGGAAATATTTTGCTACAGGCTTACCAGAAAGGTAGTGAAATAATTATTGAGGTAGAAGATGATGGTGCCGGTCTTGATGTAAATACAATCACTCAAAAAGCAATTGAAAAGGGCCTTATCAGTAGTGAAGAGGCTGAAGAAATGGATGATCGTGAAAAACTACAGTTGATTTTCCGCCCTGGTTTCAGTACCTCAAAAGAAGTTACTGATATTTCTGGACGTGGTGTAGGTATGGATGTAGCTAAACGTGTAGTGGAATCTCTGGATGGTCAGATATTTATCGAATCTGAGAAAAATATGGGAACAAGATTTTCAATAGCCCTACCACTTACATTGGCGATCACACAGGCTCTGATGGTAATTATAAATGATGAAGTTTATGCAATTCCGCTAGGTACAATCAGTGAGACACATCTGGCTTCACCCTCAGATATACAACAGGTTAGAGGACAGGATGTCATGCTTCTGAGAGATACAACTATACCACTTGTTGAAGGTGCAAAAAAACTAAATCTGGATGTAGAATATGGACGTTTTAAAGAACTGGAAGAAATACCTGTTGTGATTATTAATTCAGGGGAACGACAGATAGGCTTAATTGTTGATAGATTCCTTAACCAGCAGGAGATAGTAATAAAATCTCTGGGGGATTATCTTGTTAATATTAAAAACATCAGTGGCGCTACAATTGTTGGAGATGGCGATGTTGCCTTAATTCTTGATGTTCGAAATATTGCATAGGGGAGGGATATTATAATGGATGAAATATTAGAAGAGAATCTTAATCTTAGCGAGGATTCAGGAAGAAAACAGATTGTTGTATTTCAGCTGGGAAATGAAGAATATGCTGTTGATATTACCCAATCAAAGCAAATCATCAAAGTGTCCAAGATAACCCCGGTTCCAAACACAGCGGAGTATATCAGGGGAGTCATAAACTTACGCGGTCAGATAGTTCCTGTTGTGGATCTTCGTACTCGTTTTAATATAACAGGAAACAGTAATAAAGAACGTATAATTACAGTAGATGTAAGGGATTCTTTGATTGGTCTCGTTGTTGATAACATAAACGAAGTTCTCTGGTACCAGGAAGATGAACTGGAACCCGCTCCTGAAGTTGAAGGTGGTATTAAGCAGGAATATGTTAAAGGTGTTATCAAAAGAGGGGAAAGACTTCTGGTACTAATTGACCTAGACAAAATGTTATTTGAGAGTAGACTTAAAACTGTTAGTCAGTCAATATAGGACAAGGGGGTAGAGAAAAATGCTGTCTAATTTTCAAAATAGAAAAAATACTAGCCCAAAACGTGAAGAAAAACAATTCATTGTTTTTTCACTGGGTGAAGAAAAGTTCGGAGTAGATGTAAAACAGATCAAGCAGATTATTCCAATGGATGAGTCAACTCATATCCCCAATGCGCCCTCATTTGTAAAAGGTGTCATTAATCTCAGGGGAGATATAATACCCATTGTTGAGCTTAAGGAAAAATTAACTCTTGAGATAGATAGTGCTGTATCAAAGGAAGGAAAAATTATTATTGTTGAATTAGATAATAATAGTGTGGGGATGCAGGTGGATTCTGTTAGTGAGATGATGAGGATATATGAAGATGAAATAGCCGATCCCCCAGGGATAGTTAAAGGTATAAATCGTAATTATTTGAAAGGTGTCGGTAAATTAAACGATAAATTATTAATTTTACTTGACCTGGATAAAATCTTCTCAGAGGAAGAAATGAAAGAATTAGATAATTTTGAAGTATAAATTTATATAAAATAGTTATTGCAGAAGCTTCAGATTTTTTCTGGAGCTTAGTTTCAAGTATATGAGCCGTTTATATCATTCTACTAATCTTTATTCTCTATGTCTTTTCATGAATAATAAGTAGACTGTGGAAAATATTTGTGAGGTGAATTATATGTCAGACCTGCTAAATAATTTAACGAGCATTCATAAAGATGCCCTAAAGGAGATTGGTAACATTGGTGCAGGAAATGCTGCTACTGCTTTTGCCCAATTTCTGGATACAAAAATTGATATGACTGTACCTTCTGTTTCTATTGTTCCTATTGCAGAAGTTCCTGAGGTTACAGGTGGTATTGAAAACAAAATTATCAGTGTTTTGCTAAAGGTTATGGGTGAAGCCCCGGGAAGTATTTTGCTTGTTTTGTCTGAAGCAAGTACTGTAAATTTACTGGAGATGATTCTATACAAAAAAGTAGATATAAATGAAGTTGATGAAGTCGAAGTATCTGCAGTAAAAGAGATAGGCAATATTTTGTCAGGATCCTATCTCAATGCTATAAATCAGATGACAGGCCTTAATTTGTTTCAATCTGTTCCTGCTTTTTCCTATGACATGGCTGGTGCAATCCTCAGTTCTTCCATGATTACCATTGTTGAAGAAAGTGATTATGCATTATTAATCGAAACTCAGTTTATGAATGGTAATGAAGAAATTGAAGGATATTTCTTTTTTATACCAAACCCTGGTTCTCTTGAAAGAATTCTGACTTCTCTGGGGCTCGATACACAATGACTGAACCCATAAGGGTTAGAATGGCCGAATACTCAGTTGCTCGTTCTCCTGAGGTATTAATAACTATAGGACTGGGCTCCTGTATAGGGGTTGCTTTATATGATAGAACCAGGAAAATCGGTGGGCTTGTACATATTATGCTGCCGGAGAATAGAAAAGGAATGAAGCCAGCAAAGTATGCTGATACAGGTATTCCGTTTTTAATAGAAAAGATGGTTGAAGCAGGCGCATACAGACGCAATCTTAAGGCAAAAATAGCAGGCGGGGCACACATGTTTTCAAGTGCAGGAGATTTGAATATACAGGTTGGTAAAAGAAATATAGAAGCAGTTTATCGTATTTTAGAAGAACTTAATATTGAGATTATTGGAGAAGATTTAGGAGAAGATTATGGTAGAACTATGGAATTTTATACTGAGGATGGTAATGTAATTATTCGCTCATATAAAAAAGGCAGGAAGATTTTATAAAAATGAATTGATAATTATAACTTTATATGGTATACTACCTATTGGTGTAAAAATACACACGCTTATGGACTTTGATGCTGGTGCTGTTATCTACTAACAGTGGTAATTAAGGGTTGAAATAAGCGGAGGCTAACCAGGAAAGGAGGTGCAGGTATGTCTGTTGTTAATATGAAACAATTATTGGAGTCTGGTGTTCATTTTGGTCATCAAACAAGAAGATGGAATCCAAAGATGTCTGAATATATTTTTACCGAGAGAAATGGTATTTATATTATTGACTTGCAGAAAACTGTAAGACTGATTAATCAGGCTTATGATTTTGTTAAAGAGATGACATCAGATGAAAAGACTGTTCTTTTTGTTGGAACCAAGAAACAGGCTCAGGAGACTATTAAACAGGAAGCTGAACGCTGTGACATGCCTTATGTAAATCAAAGGTGGTTGGGCGGAATGCTTACCAACTTCAAGACAATCAGAAAACGTGTTTCCCGTTTGAATGAACTGGAGCAGATGGAAGAAGATGGTCTTTTTGAAGTACTACCGAAAAAAGAAGTAATTCAGCTGAAAAAAGAACATGATAAATTAATGCGGTTTCTGGGCGGAATCAGATATATGAAAAAGGTTCCTGATGTAGTTTATGTTACAGACCCCAGAAAAGAAGCGATTGCTGTTGCTGAAGCAAGAAAATTAAATATTCCAGTTGTATCTATTGTTGATACCAATTGTGATCCTGATCTTATTGATTACGTTATCCCGGGTAATGATGATGCTATTCGTGCAGTAAAGCTAATAACTAGTGTTATTGCTGATGCTGTATTAGCTGGAAATCAGGGTGAGCAAACAAATCAGGAAGACGAGAAAGCTCCAGCTGAAGAAAACATTGAAGCATAAATAATGAAATTAGAGGCGTTGTAAGGGGTCTAATTCTTACTGCGCCTTTTTTAGAGATTCATCAATCTATAAAAAGAGAGATGTTTATTTTTTTGGATTTAGGTAATTCTATACATATAGTTTATCAGCAATGGGTTTAATACACTACTTTTCTATAATATACTGGAACTATAGAATTATTGATATTAAGATTATTGATCTGGTATTAAACCCTTTGCAAAAATCTATATACAATAATTGAAATTAGTATTAAAATTATTTCAAATATATACGAAAACTATATAAATAATAAAAAACAAGGAGGTATAATTATGGCCAGTATGAAAGATATTAAGGAATTAAGAGAAAGAACTGGTGCCGGTGTACTGGATTGTAAAAAAGCACTGGAAGAAAATAATGGTGATATAAATGCTGCAGTTGAGTATCTTAGAGAAAAGGGAATTGCTGCAGCTGCTAAAAAGGCTGGTAGAATTGCAGCAGAGGGTATTGTAAATGTATTTATCAGTAATGATAAGAAGGAAGGTATAATCGTTGAGATAAATAGTGAAACAGATTTTGTTGCTAAAACTGATAAATTCAAGGACCTTGTTGCTGAAATCTCAGAACACCTATTACAGAGTGATGCAAAAGATGTAGAAACTGTGGTGGAAGAACCATGGTTCCTTGATGATAATAAAACTGTAAACACTATTTTAAAAGAAGCTATTGCTAATATTGGAGAGAATCTTAATCTTCGACGTTTTGAAAAACACATAACTACAGGATTTTTACAGGGCTATATTCATATGGGCGGTAAGATTGGTGTATTAGTTGATATTGATGCTGAGGAGAACGAAGAAAATGCAAAGGTAGCAAAGGATATAGCAATGCATATAGCTGCAAGTGCTCCTGAGTATCTAACTAGAGATCAGGTCACTCAAGATGTAATAGAAAAAGAAAAAAGTATTTACAAAGAACAGATGTTAAATGAGGGTAAACCCGAACATATTATTGATAAAATAGTTGAAGGTAAGATAGATAAATTCTACAGTCAAATTTGTCTTGTAGAACAGGAATTTGTGAAAGATACAGATATAGTAGTTGGAGAACTCCTTGAAAAATCAGGATTGGGAGTTAATGACTTTACCCGTTTTGAGCTTGGTGAAGGAATCGAGAGAAGAGAAGAAGACTTTGCTGAAGAGGTAATGAAAGAAGTAAATAAAAACAAATAAATTTACCTAAAAAGAGAGCACATTTGTGTGTTCTCTTTTTCAAAAAAGAAGGAATTAATTTACTTTTAGCGAATAATTTAATTATGGAGGGTAGGGTTAATGGGAGATAATCCGTTGTATTCTCGTGTATTATTGAAGATAAGTGGGGAAGCGCTTGCGGGTGGTGGTGTTGGTTTTGGTATTGATCCAGTTGTAATTAAAAAGATTGCCAGAGAAATTTTTGATGTAGTTGAAAAGACAAGGGTTGAAATGGCAATAGTAGTAGGCGGGGGAAATATTTTTAGAGGTATAGCTGGAAGTGCAAAGGGTATGGACAGGGGAACAGCTGACTATATGGGAATGCTGGCTACTGTAATAAATGCTATGGCACTTCAGGATGCTATAGAAAAATTGGGTCTGGAGACACGTGTACAATCTGCTATTGAGATGAGACAAATTGCCGAACCCTACATAAGAAGAAGGGCTATCAGGCATCTTGAAAAGGGAAGAGTAGTTATTTTTGCTGCAGGTACAGGTAATCCTTTCTTTTCTACAGATACTACAGCTGCCCTGAGAGCAGCGGAAATATCAGCTGATGCGATATTAATGGCTAAAAACGTTGATGGTGTTTATGATTGTGATCCGGCAAATAATCCTGATGCTAAAATGTATCATGAGTTAAAATATATAGATGTATTAAAACGTTCATTAAGGGTTATGGATTCAACAGCAGTTTCACTATGTATGGATAACAATATACCCTTGATTGTATTTGCCGTCAAGGAAAGTGGTAATATCCAGAAGGCTGTAACTGGCGAAAAGATAGGTACAATTGTTAGTTAATTATTTTAATATTAAGTACTTATTGTTCAGCATTTATTAAAAATTATTAAATGGGGGGATGATAATGATTAACGAAGTCCAGAAAAGAGCAGAAGAGAAGATGCAGAAGGCTATTCATGCTACGAAAGAGGATTTTAATACTGTAAGAACTGGTAGAGCAAGACCTTCTCTGGTTGAAAATATCATGGTAGATTATTATGGTACACAGACACCAATTCAACAGATGGCAAAGGTTGTTGCACCTGAGGCAAGACTTATTGTTATAGAGCCCTGGGATAAATCTGCTATTGCTGAGGTTGAAAGGGCTATATTAAAAGCAAATCTTGGCTTAACTCCCAATAATGATGGAAATGTAATTCGTATAAACATACCACAATTGACTGAAGAACGCCGTAAAGAACTGGTCAAAGTAATTAGAGATAAGGCCGAAAAAGGAAGAATTGCTATCAGGAGCATCAGACATGAGGCCAATGATGAACTGAAAGAGTTAGAAGACAATAGCGAGATATCTGAAGATAATTATCACCGCGGACTGGACAAGATACAGGAAATAACTGATAAATATATTAAGAAAATTGATCAATTATTAGCAGACAAAGAGGATGAAATAATGGAAGTTTAGGTTTTATTCTCCCCCTCTAGTGAGGGGGGTAATTACTTTAAATTAAGGTGATTTTATGAAAATTCCTTCACATATAGCTATTATAATGGACGGAAACGGCCGCTGGGCCATGAAAAAGGGCCTTCCGCGTAGAAAAGGACATATTGCAGGTGTTGATGCCTTTGATAGTGTCCTGCGTCGAGCAGGTACTTTAGGAGTATCATGTTTAACTGTTTATGCCTTCTCTACAGAAAACTGGAAACGCCCTGGTAAAGAGGTTAATTTTTTGATGCATTTATTTCAAAACACCTTATTACAGCAGGCTAGAGAACTTTTCAAGAATGATGTACGGGTTAAAGTGATAGGCAGGAGGGAGCAATTATCTTCTGAAATTTTGAAAACTATAAATGAAGTTGAAGAAATGACTGTAGACAATAAAGGTATTTTGCTGAACATTGCCTTTAATTACGGAGGGCGTACTGAAATTATAGATATGCTCAAAGGTGTTTTGTCAGATTATAGAGAGGGAAAGGACATTGAGCCTCTTGATGAGAAGAATATATCACAGTATTTATACAACTCTGAATATCCTGAAGTGGAGTTGTTGATCAGGACCGGTGGGGAGAAAAGACTAAGTAATTTCCTGCTCTGGCAGAGCGCCTATGCGGAATTGTATTTCAGTGACAAATACTGGCCTGATTTTGATGGAGATGAGTTGGAAAAAGCTATAAATATTTTTCAAAATCGTGATCGTCGCTTTGGAGGATTAAAGGAAATGGGTGAATATTGATGTTATGGGAACGTGTAATTAGCGCGATAGTTGGAATTATATTACTTATTTTATTTATCTTCTGGGGCTCTATCCCCTTTGCATTATTAGTTATGTTAATAGCAGTAATAGCCTCCTTTGAATATGATCGTCTACTACCCCTGAATTATGATAATAATAAATTTTTATTATCCTTTTTTAGTATAATAATTATTTTATACACATATTTAAATAGTAAGGGGATAATTGATCTATCAGCCGGTCTGTTTTTTACTGTGGCACTTTTTACTTTATTTGTATTTCATATTTTTAAAGTGGAAACCAGCAACTTTCTTGAGAGATTGGGTTATAATCTAATTGGAATTGTTTATATTGCAGGTGGATTAATCTTTTTTATATTACTTCGTGATTTCAATATTCAGCCATTTACCAGCACAACAGCACTCTGGCTAGCCCTACTGGCAACCTGGGCAGAAGATACAGGCGCGTATTTTGTTGGAATTAAATTCGGCAGACATAAATTATCTAAAATTAGCCCTAAAAAATCTATTGAAGGTGCTGTAGGGGGTATTGTTTTGACAATTATAGTAGTCAGTATTTACACTTATATTCTGGGTGCATTTTCGTCATATTGGATAGTTTACTCAATTTTTGCTGCTGTAATTGCAATGATCGGAGATCTTTTCGAATCAAGTATCAAGAGATATGCTGGTGTTAAGGATTCTGGTGCTATAATACCGGGTCATGGAGGAGTACTTGATCGTTTTGACAGTTTATTTTTCTCCATTCCATTTACCTTTTTCTTTCTTGTATATGTGATATAATATATGTTAAATCGCAAGTTGGAGGGAAATAATTAATATGAACATAGAGAATATTACTTGAATTAGCCTTATGATATATAATGTAAAATTTTGATTTTGCGGTGGTAAAAGCTGCAGAAACACTTGTATTTTAAATGAAGAATAGTAGTATCATAAACATATCCCCTGTAGGTTTTTAACTCATTATTTAAAATGACTGGAACTAAAGGGGTATTTGTATGGAAGCATGGTTAAAAAGAATTCTGATATTCTGCCTTGCCTTGATAATTATTCTCTTCTTTCTAAGATTGTCTTTTTATTATTTAACTCCATTTGTTATTGCTGTCCTGCTAGCTGGCTTTATTAATCCTGCTGTTAATACTATAGAAAAACACCTGGGACTGGATAGACCATTTGCAGCTTTTCTTGTTTTATCTTTTTTTATTTCATTGTTTTTATTATTATTTATACTTGGAGTTACACAAATATATCTTGAATTGAATAAATTGCTGCACAATCTGCCAGACTACAACTCTATTGCTTCCCGTTTGAATTGGATATTACAGCAAAATTCCAGGTTGGAAGATTTTTTAAATAGTATGAAAATGTCTCCGCTAATTAAAGAATCAATACATGATAATTTTCAGGTTTTATATCAAACTTTACGGGAAAGTGTCATATATATAGTAAATTATATTTTGAATATATTGAGTAAATTGCCTTTGATATTAACAGTTTTAATATTGAGTTGTATTGCTACTTATTTTATAAGTCGTGATCGTGATATAATTAATGATTTCATTATGAGCTTTTTTCCTCCACATTTCAGGTCAAAAATATTTAAAATTGAAAAGGAACTGATTAGTTCAGCTATTGGCTTTATAAGGGCAGAGTTAATCTTGATACTTATTACGGGTTTTGTTATCACTGTTGGTCTTTTTTTAATTGGAAGTGATTATGCCTTAGTACTGGGGCTAACGGCTGCAGTTCTTGATTTGGTTCCTGTAATAGGGCCGGGTCTCCTTTTTTTACCCTGGATTATTATAAATATCATTACAGGGGAATTACTAATGGCATTAAAATTACTTGTTATATTTGCATTAACTTCTGTCTTCAGACAGGGTATTGAGGGAAAAATCATTGGTTTTCACCTGGGCTTACATCCACTGGCTACAATGATGTCTTTTTATATTGGATATAGGTTAATGGGAACAGCGGGGTTTATTATTGGTCCGGCAGCCCTGGTACTGGGGAAGGCAATACATAACTCGGGTATTTTCTCCGGTTTTATAGATTTTAAGGAGTGATTTATATGAAAAAAATCGTAATACTTGGTTCTACCGGTTCAATAGGAACACAGACACTTGAAGTTATTGATCATCTAAAAGGGCAGTGGAAAGTGCTTGGATTAACGGCAAATAACAATATAAATCTGCTTGAAAAACAGGCTTTAAAATACCGTCCTGAATTTCTAGTAATCGGGAATGAGGAACTGAAAAGCGAGTTAGAATATAGGGTAAGGGATATGGATATTAAGGTACTTACTGGAGACAAGGGATTGGAGTACCTGTCGGGAGGACTGCAGCTTGATCTGGTGATCAACGCACTGGTAGGTGCGGTAGGCCTGAAACCTACCATGGCTGCTCTAAAATCAGGCAACGTACTGGGATTGGCCAACAAAGAGAGCCTTGTTGTGGGTGGGGAAATAATAGAAGAATACCGGGAAGGAAGCAAAATACTGCCAGTTGATAGTGAGCACAATGCAATATTTCAATTGCTGGAAGGACACAGTTCAGAAGAAGTAGAACGTATTATATTGACTGCTTCCGGAGGTCCCTTCAGAAACTATAGTTATGAAGAACTAAAGAATGTTACTGTACAACAGGCCCTGGATCATCCTAATTGGGATATGGGTGGGAAAATAACTATTGATTCTGCAACAATGATGAATAAAGGTCTGGAAGTTATTGAGGCGCACTGGCTTTTTAAACAACCATATGATAAAATTAGTGTTGTGGTTCATCCAGAAAGTATTATTCATTCAATGGTAGAATTTAAGGATCAGTCTATAACAGCTGAGCTTGGTGTTGCTGATATGCGAATACCAATTCAATATGTCCTTACATATCCTGATAGAAAGAACGGGCAGAGTAAAAGGTTGGATTTGCTGGAAGTGTCTCAGTTGAATTTTCAAGAGCCTGATTTTGATAAATTTCCTGCTCTGAAATTGGCCTTTCAGGTCGGTAGACAGGGAGGTACAATGCCTGCAGTCATGAATGCTGCTAATGAAATTGCTGTATCACATTTCTTAAATAGAGATTTGTCATTCCTGGCTATTCCAAGAATCATTGAGCAAGTAATGGAAAAACATAATAATATTAATAAGCCATCACTGGATGATATTTATCAGGTTGATAAATGGGCAAGATGCTATACTGAGGAGGTTGTTTCTCTTGTTAACAGCAATTAGTTTTATTGTAGTACTGGGTATTTTAGTATTTATACATGAATTTGGTCACTATCTTACTGCCAAATTAGTTGGAATAAGGGTAGAAGAGTTTGCATTGGGTTTTGGACTAAAACTTATTTCAACAACGAAGGGTGAAACAGTGTACTCTATAAGAGCAATTCCCCTTGGTGGTTTCTGTAAAATGACTGGGGAAACACTTCCAGATGAAAACATGAGTGAAGAAGAAAAAGCTATCTATTATGAAACAAAAGAAGAAGGGCGTACCTTTGACCAGAAATCCCCATGGCAGAGATTTATGGTAATATTTAATGGCCCACTTATGAATTTTGTGCTAGCCATACTCATATCTTCATTAATTCTATTTTTCTATGGTTTACCAATAGAGGGAGTAAACTCTAATGTAATGGGAGATATAGTTCCGGGGGCACCGGCTGCTGAGGCCGGTTTACGCGTAGGTGATATGGTTGTTGAAATAAATGAGCAAAAAGTTGAAAATTGGAATGATCTGGAGACAATAATTAAGCAGTCAGATGGTGGTAAATTAAACTTTGTTGTAATTCGGAATGGTCAAGAGATAACTCTTGAGATAAATCCTATTGAAATGCAGGGAGAACCATATATCGGAGTAGTTAGAGAGACAATTAATAGAAATGTTGGTCTATTAGAATCTTTAAAACTGGGTATTATCAGTACATTTAACTATATAAATAATTTTATAGCGGCCATTATAAGTATGATTAGAGGAGATATTGCTGGTGATATAGCTGGACCAGTTATGATAGCAAGTATGGTTGGTCAGGCCGCTCATATAGGTATTAAAAGTCTCTTAAACTTAACTTTCATATTGAGCGTTAATCTGGGATTATTAAATCTTCTTCCTGTACCTGCTCTTGATGGAGGTCATATATTCTTTATTATTATAGAAATTATCAGAGGTAAACCCTTAAAACCTGATAAACAGAATCTGATAAATATAATTGGTTTCTCATTATTGATATTATTAATGTTGATTGTTGTTTTTGAAGACTTAAGGAGGATTATTTCCTAACTATGAGACGAAGGAAAACCAGAAAAATATATTATGGAGGAAAAGCTGTAGGGGGCGAAGCGCCTATTACTGTACAGTCTATGACTACTACAAAAACCGCTGATGTTAATGAGACTGTCAGACAGATAAAAAAATTGGAAGCTGTAGGTTGTGAAATAATACGGGTAGCAGTACCTGATATGGAATCAGCAGAAAAACTATCTAAAATAAAGAAAAGTATTAATATACCATTAATTGCAGATATTCATTTTGATTACCGTCTCGCTATTAAGGCGATTAAACAGCGAGTAGATGGTCTACGTTTGAATCCAGGTAATATTGGTAATGCCGAAAGGGTGAAAGAGATTGTCCTCATGGCGAAAGAATATAGTGTTCCAATTCGGGTAGGTGTGAATTCAGGGTCTGTAGAAAGAGAAATACTGAAGAAATACGGCAGACCTACTGCAGAAGGTATGGTTGAAAGTGCCTTAAAACATATTAGAATACTGGAGGAAAATGATTTTGATGATATAGTTATTTCCTTAAAATCTACTGATATTTTGATGACTATTCAGGCATATCAGCTAATGGCTGAGAGGGTAAATTATCCCTTTCATATAGGTATTACTGAGGCTGGTACAAGCTGGTCAGGTACTATCAAATCATCAATAGGTATTGGAGCCCTTCTGGCACAGGGACTTGGTGATACAATCAGAATATCACTAACAGGTGATCCGGTGGAAGAGGTAAAAGTTGGCTGGCAGATATTGAAGTCACTAAGACTCAGAAATAGGGGTGCTGAAATAATCTCCTGTCCGACCTGTGGTCGTACCGAAATAAATCTGATTAATCTGGCTGAAGAGGTTGAAAAACGATTTGGAGACCTGGACAAAGATATTACCATAGCTGTTATGGGCTGTGCTGTTAATGGCCCTGGAGAAGCCCGGGAGGCTGATATAGGTATAGCCGGTGGAAAGAGTGAAGGACTGATTTTTAGAAAGGGTAAATTGATCAGGAAAGTCCCTGAAAGTCAATTGCTCAGGGTTCTTGAAGATGAGATAGAAAAATTATAAAATGGTATGGCCACAAAGAGCTTATCTTATGCTACAGGAATCATAAAAAAATCAACTATATTATGGATTCATCTTAGACAAAATAAAAAATTGTAGTTTGCTCTATATAATCTTTCTATATTTGCTATGATTTTAGTACTAATGATTTGTTGTGAGACTGGTTTTTTTATGACATAATATATTAACAGGACGAATTAAATTACATATTATTCGGTATTTAAGGAGTGATCTAGATGAGAATGTCAAAAATGTATTTGCCCACACTAAAAGAAACCCCGGCTGAGGCGGAAGTTGTCAGTCACCAATTAATGTTGAGGGCTGGTATGATGAGGACTCTAACTGCAGGAGTTTATACATATTTACCATTGGGTTACAGGGTTATTAGAAAGATAGAAAAAATAGTAAGAGAGGCTATGAATAAAAAGGATGCTCAGGAGTTACTGATGCCAATAATTCATACTTCAGAATTATGGAAAGAGTCTGGTAGATGGGATAAGTTTGGACCACTAATGATAAAGTTTCAGGATAGAAAAGGCCGAGATTACTGTCTGGGACCTACACACGAAGAGGTAGTAACAAATCTTGTTCGTGATGAGATTAGATCATACAAGGATCTGCCAGTAAATCTTTATCAGATTCAGACAAAGGTAAGAGATGAAATCAGGCCTCGCTTTGGTGTAATGAGGGGTCGAGAATTCATCATGAAAGATGCTTACTCCTTTGACAGAGATTATAAAGGACTTGATAAGAGTTATCAGGCAATGTATGATGCCTATATGGAGGCGTTTCAGAATTGTGGCCTTGATGTCAGGGCTGTTGAAGCAGATACAGGTGCAATGGGAGGCAAAGATTCACATGAGTTTATGGTACTTGCTAATTCAGGTGAAGATGATATAGCCTTCTGTAATTCCTGTGATTATGCTGCAAATGTTGAAAGAGCTACTGCTGGAGAAGAAGACATTACATCCAGTGAAGAGATAAAAGAACTGAAAAAGGTTAATACACCTGGACAGAAAACAATTGAGGAAGTCAGCTCATTTTTAAGTCTTTCAGAAGAAAAGACTATTAAGGGGCTGGCATTACTGGCAGATGAAGAGCCTATATTGGTACTTTTACGCGGTGATGACCAGTTAAATGAAATTAAATTAGCTAATTACCTTGACGTAGATGAAATAGCTCCAGTTGATGATGATAAATTTGATGATTATTATAATAGTGCTGCTGGTTTTATTGGCCCTATTGGAGTTGAAGATATTAAAATTTTGGCAGATAAAAGGGTAGTCGATATAGTTAATGGAGTATCTGGTGCCAATGAAGAAGATTATCATTATATAAATACTAATCCAGGAAGAGATTTTCAGGTAGATGAATATCTTGACTTGCGTACTGTTCAAGCCGGAGATAAATGTCCCAGATGTGAAGGGAACCTGGAAATTAAATCAGGTATAGAGGTTGGTCATATTTTTAAGCTGGGCACAAAATATAGTGAAAGTCTTAATGCTACTTATCTTGATGAAAATGGACGCGAGCAACTAATAGTAATGGGTAGTTATGGGATAGGTATAACAAGACTTGTGGCAGCTGCAATAGAGCAGAATAATGACGAAAATGGGATAATATGGCCAGTAAATATTGCTCCCTATCAGGTAATTATTCTTCCACTTGGTAATGATGAAGCAGTTCAAAATAAATCCAAAGAGATATATGATGAACTTGTGTCACAGGGCATTGAAACATTACTTGATGATAGAAATGAAAGGGCTGGTGTGAAGTTCAACGATGCAGAGTTAATCGGTATACCATTGAGATTGACAGTTGGTTCCAGGTCTTTAAAAAATGGAGTTATAGAGGCCAAATTGAGGAAGATAGGTGAAGATAGAGAGATAAGCCTGGAGAATCCTGTAGAAGGTATAATCAGTCTTCTCAAGGAGATAGAATAGGGGGATATATAATGAAGGTAACCGCCTTAATTCCCGCTTATAATGAAGAAAAAACGATTAAGAAAGTTCTCAGAGCTATTCAAAAACACAATAAAGTAAATGATATACTGGTAATAGATGATGGTTCAAGTGATAGAACTGCTTTAGTTGCTAAAGAAACCGGAGCTCGTGTTATAAGTTTTGAGAATAATCAGGGTAAGGGAGCGGCACTGCAGTGTGGAATAAATGAAATACAGAGCGATATTATATTAATGCTTGATGGAGATTTAATTGGTCTAAAAGAAAAGCACATCAACACACTACTTGATCCTGTCTTCAATAATGAATGTGATATGACAGTGGGTGTTTTTAATGATGGGCGTGGTCTTACTGATCTGGCGCAATTCGTTGCTCCAAATCTTTCAGGACAGAGAGCTGTAAAGACTGAGATGATAAAAAATATTTCCTGTCTTAAAAACTCTGGATATGGTGTAGAAATCGCTATAAACAAGTATTTCAAGCGAATAGGTAAGCTAAAATATGTAGATTTATTGGATATTACTCATGTTATGAAAGAAGAGAAACGTGGTTTTGCCAGGGGTTTAGCAGATCGTGCGAAAATGTACTGGGATATATTGAAGGTTACTTTCCGAAAAACAAATGTTAGTTAATTAAAATCCTATATAATATCAGACTGTAATAATAGAGTTAGACAGGTGGGAGATAACGATGATAACTACAATAAAACCAGGTGATGATTATTCCCATATCATTAAATATATCATATTGGATGAGCAGAGTCGTAAATGTGGGATTGTAACTTTAATAGAGCCAGACAATATTACAAATACTGAATTTGAAAAAGTAATGGAAATTCTTCAAGCAGAATTAAATGATTTCAGTATTGAGATTCTGGAAAGACCTACCCTTAATAAAGAACTATTTTTTATCTGGCCGCATATTATTACTTTATTAAAAGAAAAATACTCATATATTAATGGTTGGCTGGAGCGTGCCCGTCTGAATATTGTTGACAATAATTTAACTATAGAAACCGAGACAAATGTTGCTTTTAAAAATTTAAATAATGAAAAAATAAAAAAGTTTATTGAAGAACAATTACACTCATTACTGGGAACTGAACTAATACTGAAGTTTATCAATGGTAACTTTCTAGAAGAAATATCAGTTGAATCAGATATTTCGAAATATCAACAACCTGGAAATTCAAATGAGAAAAAAAGTAAAAGTGGCTTAACTGGACCATCTTCTGGAGCTCAGAAAAGCAATATTATCTATGGAAGCAAAATTTCTAAAAATCGAACACATCTATTAAGAGAAATACAGGGTGAGGGTGAAATAGATAATATTGTTGTAGAGGCAATGATTTTTGAATTTGAAGAGATCAATACAAGAAGGGGTAATACCTTTTATGTCATAGATATGACTGATAATAGTTATTCCATAACCTGTAAACTTTTCCCTAGAAGGGATAAGGAGTTAAATCCTGATTTCAAAGAAGGAAACTGGATAAGGGTTGAAGGATATGTCCAGTATGATAAATATTCCAAAGAGATGGTACTTATGGCTGATAATATAAATGCCATTGAAAATCAATCAATAAATAGAAAAGATAAAGCTGAAGAAAAGAGAATTGAACTCCATCTACATACAAAGATGAGTGCGATGGATTCAGTTGTTGAGGTTAAAGAGGCTGTTGCCAGGGCTGCTGAATGGGGACATCCAGCGATAGCAATTACAGACCATGGTGTAGCACAGGCTTTTCCTGATGCCTACTGGGCAGGAAAGAAACACGGTATCAAGATTTTATATGGTATTGAGGCATACATGGTCGATGATGGCGAGGCTATTATCCACAATCCAGGCAATAAGCTGATTACTGATAGTAGTTTTACTGTTTTTGATTTTGAAACTACAGGTTTAAGCAACAAAAATGATGAAATAATTGAGATTGGTGCTGTTAAGCTGGTAAAAGGTGACATTGTAGATACCTTCGGAACATTTGTCTCTCCAGAACAGAGAATACCACCCAAAATTACGGAAATTACAGGGATCAATAATGGCATGGTAACAGATGCTCCGGTACTTGAGGAAATTATAGATAAATTCATTGAATTTATTGATGATTCAGTGCTGGTAGCTCATAATGCTGTTTTTGATTATGGATTTTTAAAAACTGCTCTGAAAAGAACTGGTCGTCCTTTTCTCAAGAATCCTGTTCTGGATACTCTGGGTCTGAGTAGGGCTATTTTTCCTGATCTAAAAAATCATAAGTTGAATACAATCTGCCAGCATTTGAATGTTGATCTGGAAAATCATCACAGGGCTGTAGATGATGCAAAAGCTACAGCTGGTATTTTGATAAATATGTTAAATCAAATAAAGCCACAGAATATTAATGCTCTAAGAGATATAAATAAACTGACAAAGAAAATTGACTGGAAAAATTTACGCCCTTATCATTTGATAATACTGGCAAAAAACAAAGATGGTCTGCGAGATCTATATAAACTCATTTCGAACTCACATATAAATCATTTTTATAGGAAACCAAGAATTTTAAAAAGTGAATTGAAACATATCAGAGATAACCTTATACTTGGGTCTGCCTGTGAGGCGGGTCAATTGTACCGCAGTATTTTGAATAATCAGGACAATAATGAGATATATGAGATAGCCCGTTTTTATGATTTTCTTGAAGTTCAACCACTGGGTAATAATGAATTTTTACTTGGTTCTATGGTTAATTCTCTCGATGATTTAAAGAATATAAACCGTCAGATTTATAATCTCGGTAAGCGTCTCAGAAAACCAGTAGTAGCCACCTGTGATGTCCATTTCCTTGACCCTGATAATAGTATCTATCGAAAGATTCTTCAGGCAGGACAGGGATATAATGATCTGGATCAGGCACCTCTATATTTCAGAACCACAGAAGAGATGCTGGAGGAATTCGATTATTTCGGTGAAGATGTGGCCCGGGAATTGGTAATAGAGAATCCCCGTAAGATCGTGGATCAATGTGAGGAAATAGAAATAATCCCGAAAAAATTATATACACCTACTATTGAAGGGGCAGACCAGGAAATTCGCGATATGGCCTTTGAAAAGGCTGTAGAATGGTATGGAGATCCTCTGCCTGAACTTGTCGAGAAGAGGCTAGAGCGGGAACTTGATTCTATTATAGGTAATGGTTATGCTGTTATCTATTTGACATCACAGAAACTTGTTAAGAAGTCTCTTGATGACGGATATCTCGTGGGCTCCAGGGGATCTGTAGGGTCTTCTTTTGCGGCAACTATGACTGGTATTACAGAGGTGAATCCACTGGCCCCACATTACCGCTGTCCGGAATGTAAGTATTCCGAATTTATAACTGACGGGTCTGTTGGGGTAGGTGCCGATCTGGCTGACAAGGACTGTCCAGAATGTGGTAATCCGTTGAAGAAAGACGGATTTGATATACCTTTTGAAGTCTTTTTGGGATTTGAAGGAGATAAGGTTCCTGATATTGATTTAAACTTTTCTGGAGAATATCAATCAACTACTCATAAATATACTGAAACACTTTTTGGTAAAGACCATGTCTATAGAGCGGGTACCATTTCTTCTATAGCCAACAGGACAGCTTTTGGCTTTGTTAAGGGATATGTCAATGATAATGGCTTAACTATGAATAATGCCGAAATAAAGAGGTTAGTTAATGGATGTACGGGTGTTAAAAGGACAACTGGTCAGCATCCAGGTGGGCAGATTGTTGTGCCAGGTGATCTGGAAATATATGATTTTACCCCAATTCAGAAACCGGCAAATGATATGGATACAGAGACCCTGACAACCCATTTTGATTTTCATTCAATACATGATAATCTGCTAAAGCTTGATATACTTGGGCATGATGACCCTACTTCAATCAGAATGCTGCAGGATTTGACGGGAGTTTCACCTTTTGATATACCGCTGGATGACCCTGATACGATGGCGATATTCTCAAGTACAGAGACACTTGGAGTGACCGAGGACGATATTGGTACGAGTATAGGAACCCTGGGTATACCTGAATTTGGAACCAGCTTTGTTCGACAGATGCTCCTTGATACCAAACCAACTACATTTGCAGAACTGATACGTATTAGTGGTTTGTCTCATGGTACAGATGTCTGGTTAAATAATGCCCAGGAACTGATCAGGAGCGATACCGCTGAGCTAGCTGAGGTTATTTCTGTTCGTGATGACATAATGAATTATCTGATTCAGAAAGGTCTGGAACCTGGTAAGGCTTTCTGGATTATGGAAAAAGTCAGAAAGGGTAAAGGGCTGACTGAGGAAGATGAGGAATATATGAGTGAAAATAATGTACCAGAATGGTATATAGATTCCTGTAATAAAATCAAGTATATGTTCCCCAAAGCCCATGCTGCTGCCTATGTAATGATGGCATTTCGTATTGCATATTTTAAAGTTCATTATCCGGAGGCATTTTATGCTACCTATTTTACTATTAAAGCAGGTGACTTTGATGCTCAAATAATCGGGCAGGGTTATGACCATGTGATTCAAATCAAGACAGAACTGGAAGCTAAAGGTAATGACTTGACAGCAAAAGAAAAGAATGTCTTGACGATACTGGAAATAGTAATAGAAGCAATGGTTCGTGGTATTAAATTTGCCAATGTTGATATCTATAAGTCTGCTGTCAACATCTTCAAAATAACGGAAGAAGGTCTGCTACCCCCATTAATTAGTCTCCAGGGACTGGGAGAAAGTGCGGCCCAGAGTATTGCTGCTACCAGAGAAGAATGTGGTTTTACATCAATAGAAGATCTGGTAAACAGGACAAGAATTAGTAAAACTGTTGTAGAGGTTATGAAAGAACATGGTACACTTGACGGTATGCCGGAAAAAAATCAACTATCATTGTTTTAGTAACTATCATTATATTAGCCATAAGCGGGAACTAGAGCTTTGCTTATTGGATTAACCTTTATCCACATAGCTGTTTTAAAAAATGGTTTAAAAATGCATGGGAAAATAAATTTAAAGCATCACCTTATCAGGTTTTTTATTTCTTTAATTCTTGTTGTTTTATTCTTAATAAAATGAGTTAAAATATGTACTGGAAAATTTGTATTAAAGTCCAGAAAATTATATCTAGCAATAATAATTGTAGATGAAAGATAAATAAACTTGCAAGTCTTTATAGACTATGGTAGAATTAAAAAGGATGGTATAGATAGGAATTTTGAGAAGGAGTGGGTCGTGTCCCACTCCTTCATTATAATTTAAGATAATTTTATATATCTGTAAGGGATTGTGGGCTTATTAGTTCGTAAACCTAATATAAAAGCGTATAAAAATCGCTCAGTGTAAATTTTATCAATCAAACAAATAATAATTACATACTATCTTTACGTAATGTGAGAATTTGAAAATTTAATATTTTTTCTGAAGAAATTCGCTAAAAGCCTGGAGTTAAGAGCATGAAATGGTAAAGGAAAGGAGTATTTAGATGGGTAGAGTAAGTAATGAAGTTGAAAGAATAGCCCAACCTATTGTCAAAAATGAAGGACTGGAACTGGTTGATGTGGAGTATGTAAAAGAAGGAGAAAATTATTTCCTGAGACTCTTCATTGATAATGAAAAGAAGGAGATAGGTTTAAAAGAGTGTGAAAAAATAAGTAATGCACTCAGTGAAGAGCTTGATAGCATTGACCCTATTGAACAGAGTTATATCCTGGAAGTGTCGACACCAGGTATTGAACGCCCTCTCAAGAAGATAGAAGATTTTGATCGTTTTGAGGGAGAGCTGGTCACACTGAAGACTTATGCTCCGATCAATGGCAAAAAAGAGTTTACTGGAATTATTTTAAAAAGAGATGAGCAGACTGTTAGAATAGAATTAAAAGAGAATGATGAAATAGTTGAATTATCATATTCCAGTATTGCTTCAGCCCGACTGACTGTTGAATTTTGATAATAAAATTAAAAATAATCTACTGGTTAAAAACAGGTTTAATAATCAGTTCACTATTATTGTTAAATTAATATTATATTTAGTTAAGGGGGGATTTAGGAGAATGAGTCTAGAATTTTTACATGCCCTTGATGATATTGAAAAAGAAAAGGGTATATCAAAAGAAGTATTACTGGAGGCAATTGAAACTGCTCTGTTTTCTGCCTATAAAAAAGACTTTGGCTCTAAAGAAAATGTCAAGGTAGAAATAAAAAGGGAAACAGGTGATGTCAGGGTTTATGCCAGAAAAGAGGTTGTAGAAGAAGTAGAAAGTGATGCCCTGGAAATATCTCTTGAAGATGCAAAAAAAATTAAAGCATCTTATGAAATTGGTGATATCGTAGAGGAAGAGATAACACCTGCTAATTTTGGAAGAATAGCCACACAAACTGCCAAACAGGTTGTCATGCAACGTATCAGAGAGGCTGAAAGAGATGTTCTCTATGAGGAATATAAACAGAAGCAAGAGGAGTTAATAACAGGTACAATTCAACGATTTCATAATAATAATGTATTTATTGATCTGGGGAAAATTGAAGCATTATTACCACCATCTGAACAAATGCCGGGCGAACAATATCAGATGGGAGACCGGATCAAATTATTTGTTGTAGAAGTTGCAGCTGATAATAAAGGCCCGAAAATCCTTGTTTCCAGAACACATCCTGGATTACTTAAAAGACTTTTTGAAATAGAAGTACCTGAAATATTTGATGGTATTGTTGAGATTAAGAGTGTGGCAAGGGAAGCGGGAAATAGATCAAAGATAGCTGTACATTCAATTGATGATAATGTTGATCCTGTAGGTGCCTGTGTAGGTCCGAAAGGAATGAGGGTTCAGGCGGTTGTAGACCAATTGAATGGAGAAAAAATAGATATTATTGAGTGGGATGATAATCCAGGAGTCCTGGTGTCCAATGCTCTTAATCCAGCTGAAGTAAAACATGTAATTATTAGAGAAGACGAGAAGGTGGCTCAGGTAGTTGTTCCTGACTTTCAATTATCACTGGCAATAGGTAAAGAAGGACAGAATGCAAGATTAGCTGCCAAACTAACTGGCTGGAAAGTAGATATAAAAAATGAATCCAGGTATAATGAAGAATTGGAAAGCAAAGAAGAAGCAAATGATGAAGTTGCTGATGCTAACTTAGATACTAATTTAGGTAATAATAAGTTAGAGAATGAAGAAGTAAAGAAGGATCCTGATGATGAAGGTGTTGAAGAAAATGATGATGATCTGAAAAATCTGAAGGAAAAAGTTCAGGACGAAAAGAAGGAAGAAGCTGTTCAGGATGAAAATGAATCAGGGGAGTCTGAGGAAAAAAATAAAGAGGCTTCTGAAATACCAGAAACCAAAGGTCAATAATTACCGCTAGGGGGATATTTGAAATGGCTAAAAAGGTTCCCATCAGAAAATGTGTTGGCTGTAATGAAAGAAAAAATAAAAAAGAGCTAATAAGAGTTGTTCATAATAAAGATAAAGAAAAGGTGTTTCTGGATAAGACAGGCAAGGCACCCGGTCGTGGTGCATATATTTGTCCGGATATAGAATGCCTGAAAAAAGCAAAGAAATCAAGAAAGATTGACAGGTCTTTAAAAATGTCGATTTCCGAAGAGATATATGACAGTTTAATGGAGGAGATTGATATAATGAAAGACTAACTATACGGAGGTGTTAGTTATGGGTAAAGTTCGTGTTTATAAGTTAGCTAAAGAACTCAATGTACAAAGTGGTGATTTACTTGATATCTTACATGATTTAGATATAGAGGTTTCAAGCCATATGAGTACTATAAAAGATGAAACAGCAGATCTGATCAGGGGAATGTATACTGAACAGAGTGTAGATAAAAAAGAAGAAATTGAAATGAAGGAAGATAAAAACCAGCAGAAAGAAAAGAAGACCGAGACAAAAAAAGGCAAAAGAGGAAAGAAATTTGATGATAAGATTAATAACAAGACTGAAAAAGTCAGTGAGAATAATAAGACTAATAGCAGTAAGAATACAGAAAAATCAGGTGCAAGTAGTATAGAGGTCGAAATACCAATTACCGTTAAAGAATTAGCAGAAGTAATAAATGTTCCGGCAAATAAGATTATTAAGGAATTAATGGGGCTCGGTTTGATGGCTAATGTAAATCATCCCCTTGATGAGGATACTTTAATTATGTTGGCTGATGACCTGGGGATAAATATTAATATTAAGGAACGCAGTAAAGAGGAGTTGAAAGAAGCTGACATTCATGACAGAGTAGGAGCTGTAATCGAAGATAAGGAAGAAGACCTGAAGCTAAGACCACCAATCGTAACAGTAATGGGTCATGTTGACCATGGAAAGACAACCCTCCTTGATGTTATACGTGAAGAGCAGGTAGCTGAGGGTGAAGCTGGTGGTATAACTCAGCATATAGGTGCATATCAGGTGGATGTAAACGGCAAGAAACTTACCTTTATAGATACTCCTGGTCATGAGGCATTTACAGCAATGCGTGCCCGGGGTGCGCAGGTTACAGATATAACAATATTGGTTGTTGCTGCTGATGATGGTGTTATGCCGCAGACTATAGAAGCGATTAATCATGCAAAGGCAGCTGGAATTCCTATAATTGTTGCTGTTAATAAGATTGACAAAGCAAACGCACAACCTGATAGAGTAAAACAGGAGTTGACTGAGCATGGATTAGTACCTGAAGACTGGGGTGGAAAGACAATCTGTGTTCCAATCTCAGCTCTTAAGGGAGAAAATATTGATGAATTACTTGAAATGGTACTTCTTGTATCTGAGATTGAAGAGATTAAAGCCAATCCAAATCGACTCGCTGAAGGAGTTGTTATTGAATCCGAACTTGATAAGGGTAGGGGACCAGTGGCAACAGTGCTTGTCAAGAATGGAACAATGAGGATAGGAGATGCATTGCTGGCAGGACCTGTTTCTGGAAGAGTAAGAGCTATGATTGATGATAAGGGTAAAAGAGTCAAGAAAGCAACTCCTGCTATGCCTATTGAGATTCTGGGTTTTTCTGATGTGCCCAATGCCGGTGATCTTGTTCAGGTTCTTGAGGATGAGAAAGAAGCCAGGCAGATTGCTGAGGCACGAAAGAGCGATATTCAAAAACTCAGCCAGCAGAATGAAAGTAAAATCTCTCTGGAAGACCTCTATCAACAGATTCAGCAGGGTGAAATCAAAGAACTTAATGTAATTATAAAAGCAGATGTAAATGGTTCTATAGAGGCATTAAGGGATTCTCTGTTAAAACTTGGAACAGAAGAGGTGACAGTTAATATAATACACACAGGTGTTGGTGCTATTAATGAAACAGATGTTAATCTAGCCAGTGCCTCAAATGCTATTATCCTTGGATTCAATGTAAGGCCTGACGGCAATTCGCGGCGTGCGGCTGAAAAAGAAGGTGTAGATATCAGGACATATCGGGTTATTTATAAAGCAATTGAAGACTTAAAAGATTCAATGTCCGGTTTGCTTGACCCTGAATTAAAGGAAGAAGTAACTGGACGCGCAGAAGTAAGAGATACCTTCAAGGTGCCTGGTGCTGGTGTTATTGCTGGTCTTTATGTTATTGAAGGCATAATAAATCGTAATGATAAGGTCAGGTTGTTACGTGACGGTGTAGTAATATATGAAGGCGAAATTGGATCATTAAAGAGGTTTGAGAATGATGTTCGAGAGGTAAGGGAAGGATATGAATGTGGTCTTGGTATAGAAGGTTTTAATGACATTAAAATTGGTGATGAACTAGAAATTTATACAATCAGAGAAATTCAAAGATCATTATAATCTGAATTACGGGAATGTAACTGTAATCTAACTTAAATATTTGTGCTCTATTCTGTTATAGGGTAGGTGATAGAAATGGCAAAACAAAGAGCGGAAAAACTAGGTGAATTGATTAAACAGGAAATCAGTGATATCTTATTGAAAGAGGTTAAAGACCCAAGAATTGGTTTTGTGTCTGTTACTGATGTGGAAGTATCAGGTGATTTACGCCATGCAAATGTATATATCAGCGTTTATGGCAGTGAACAGGAAAAGGAACAATCGATGAAGGGTCTAGAAAAGGCAACAGGATATATTAGAAAGCTGCTGGGTGAAAGAATAACTGTTTATCATACTCCTGAATTATTGTTTAAATATGATAATTCGCTGGAATACGGAGCTCATATCTCCAAATTACTGGATAAAGTAAAAAGCGAACAAGAAGATGAAGGAGATCATTAAGATGGAGTCATTAATACAGATTAAAGAGATTATAAAAAGTAAAAATAATTATATATTGATGGGTCATGTTGATCCTGACGGGGACTGTCTTGGTTCATTATTTGCAATGAAAAGGTATCTTGATTCCATTAATAAGGATTCTGTGATTTTGCTTGAAGAACCTCCTTCTTCGCGGTATGATATTCTTGAAATTGAACCATCAGATTATCTAACTTTTGAAGAATTCTCGCCATCTAATTCAATTGAATACGTTTGTCTAGCACTGGATTCAGGGGATTTGGAGCGGCTAGGTCCAGGACAGGAATTAGCCGATAAATATTATTTGATAAATATCGATCATCATCTGGATAATCCAGAATATGGTGATATAAATTATGTTAATTCTAATAAGGCCGCAGTAGGAGAAATTATCTATGATTTCCTTAAGCTTGATGATGAATTTAAGATTAATAAAAAAATAGGAATAGCTATCGCTACAGCAGTCATAGCTGATACTGGAGGACTTCGATATCAAAATACAACGGTGCGTATTTTTGATTTGATTTCTGAAATAATGAATATAGGTGTGGATATATACAGAATAAATCGGGCTGTTTTCGCAGGCTATAAATTTAACACTGTAAAATTAAAAGGTATGGCTTTATCTACATTAAAATTACATGGTAATGGAAAGATTGCTTATTTAAGGGTAGAGAAGAGTATGTTAGATAAAACAGGAACAGACAAAGGGGATGCTTCTGGACTGGTTAATTATGCTCGTGATATAGAAGGTGTCGAAGTCGGCTTAGTATTTACTGAAGTCAGCGAAGATGAAACCCGTGTTGGTTTTAGATCAAATGAATATTGTCCTGTGAATGAGATAGCTGCTTATTTTGGCGGTGGAGGGCATTCTCGCGCAGCTGGTTGTACCATCGATGAAAGTTTAGATAAGGCTGAAAAATTGGTTTTAAGTAAGGTGGAAGAATATGTCTGAATTGAATGGAATACTCAATATAAAGAAACCCCCGGGAATAACTTCTTTTCGGGTGGTTTCTTATGTTAGAAAAATCTTATCCTGCAAAAAAGCAGGACATACAGGTACTCTTGACCCTTCTGCTACCGGCGTCCTTCCTGTCTGTATAGGAAAAGCAACTAAGATAATTCCATATATTCCAGAAGAGGAGAAGGAATATATAGCTGAAATCCGATTAGGAGTAGTGACCGATACCCTTGATAGTGAAGGTAATATATTGGAAGAAAATAATAAGTGGAAAGACCTTGATTATCAGAGGATAAAGGATGTATTAGATATTTATATAGGACAGATTCAACAGATTCCTCCTATGTATTCTGCTGTTCATCATCACGGGAAACGTCTATACCAATTGGCCAGGCAAGGCAAAAAGGTAGAACGCGAATCCCGCGAAGTAGAAATTAAGGAGATTGAAATACTGGATGTAAGTCTTCCCATCATTAAAATTCGGGTTCTATGTTCTAAAGGAACATATATACGCAGCCTTGCAGATGATATTGGGAACGATCTGGCAGTAGGTGCACATTTAAGTACTCTAGTTAGAACTAAGTCAGGACCATTTATTATAGAGGAAACCATAAGCTTTGAAGATCTGGAGGAAATAGGTGTGAAGGCTCTTTTGCCTATTGACTTTCCACTTGATTTCCCAAAATTATTTATTCTGGAAGACTCACTTAAGATGGCAGAAAATGGTGCAACCATGATAAAAGAAGACCTGACTGAAGAATCAAAAGCCTTAATAGAAAGATTAGAACTGGGGCAGACTGTATCTGTATATTATGAAAACCAATTTATATCTATTAGTATATTACAGGAAACAGAAGATGAAAGCATTGAATGCAAACCAATCAGGGTTTTTAATGTGAATATATAGTTGCTTATGAAAGAAAATTAGTATAATTAGTTTATCATTTTATATTTTTTTACAACAATGTATCATGTGAATTATTATTTTTTTTATAAACCATGTTAATAAGATTAAAACATTTAATATGTTATAGAATTGAACAGGTGATAATATGGAAGTAATAAAAAGCGATAATTTTAACAATATAAATATAGGCCCTCTTGTCCTCGCAGTAGGTACCTTTGATGGGATTCATCTTGGACATCAGGCTGTTATCAATAAAGCAAAAGAGATTGCTGAAAGTTATAATCTCCCTCATGGAGTTTATACCTTTAATCCTCATCCCCTGGAAGTTTTAAAACCTGCATTAGCTCCAAAGAGTATAATATCTTCCAGACAGAAGATAGAATTACTATCCAACTTCAACCTTGATTATTATTTAGAACAGAAATTCACCATGGATTTTGCCAGAATTAACTACCAGGCATTTACAAAAGATTATCTTGTAGATCGTTTTAAAATCTCTCATCTAGTAGTTGGGGAGGATTTTCATTTAGGTGATAAGGGAAAAGGGAATGTGAAAAGTCTAAAAAAAATGGGTTTTGAGTTTGGATTTGAGGTAACTGGACTTGATAGTATAAAAAAAGGAAGAGAAAGAATATCAAGTACCTGTATTAGAAATCTAATTGAAGAAGGAAAAATATCGGATATAACAGATTATTTAGGGAGATATTATCGACTGGATGGTAAAGTAATAAAAGGTATGGGCCGGGGACATAAGTTGGGGATACCAACAGCCAATTTGAAGCCTGATACCGATTATGTCCTACCTCCAAGCGGGGTATATGCCTGTTATGTACTATACAATGGGAAGAAATATCAAGGTATTGTTAACTTTGGCAATAATCCCACATTTGCTGGTACAAAGTATTCTATTGAGGTCCATATTTTTGATTTTGAATATGAGGATATATATCAGGAAAGAATATCAATTGATCTGGTAGATTTTATCCGGGAAGAAATGACTTTCAGTAGTCCTGAAGAACTTGTAAAACAGATAAAGAAAGATATTCTTTACACAGAATCGCTTTTATGTTACAATTAGTATTGGATTTTAAATATATTAACCATTAGCTAGGTTTTACGGACCTCCAACGTTATTCTTGGCTTATGGTGTTTAAATTTGTAAGGAGGTGAAGGGGATGTTAACAAAAGAAAACAAAGAAGATATTATAAATAAATATCAAATCGAAGAAGGAGATACAGGATCGCCTGAAGTACAGATCGCCCTTTTGACAGCAAGAATAGCTCAATTAACTGATCATTTAAAAGAACATAAAAGTGATTTTCATTCACGTCGTGGATTATTAAAAATGGTAGGTCAGAGAAAGAGGCTATTAAGGTATTTAAAGAATAAAGATATTGAACGTTACCGTAATCTAATATCTCGATTGGGAATTCGCGGTTAACCTTATCAATAAAAGAGCGGTCTAGACCGCTCTTTCATATTATTAGCTTATTACATAATGATTTATTTTAACATAGATAAAAATAATGCTAGAAAAAAATATTTTTGTTATAAAATTATCCGGACACACTTTAATTCAAGAAAGAAGAGAGAAGACCTGGATATATATATATGTGTTATTATTTTTATTAGATTTAAATTTTAGGATATAATAAAATTAACAAAGGAGGTTATATTATTATGGAAAAGAGTTGGCAAATAGAATTAGACGGGAGACAACTCAAGTTTGAAACTGGAAAACTAGCCAAACAGACAAATGGTTCTGTGGTAGTTAAATATGGGGAAACTACTGTATTAGTAACTGCAGCTATGTCAGATCCCCGTCCTGGAATCGATTTTTTCCCACTGATGGTTAATTATGAAGAAAGAGTATATGCTATTGGTAAAATTCCTGGTAGTATAAGAAGAAGAGAAGGAATGCCAAGAGATACTGCAACTTTAACAGCGCGTTTAATTGATCGTCCGCTGCGTCCACTATTTCCCAAGGGTATGAGAAATGATATTCAAATTATCTGTACAGTGCTATCAGTTGATAATGATTGTGATCCTGATATTGCTGCTATGAATGGAGCTTCTGCAGCTTTAATGATATCAGATATACCTTTTAATGGTCCGATGGCAGGTGTAAAAGTTGCTATGATTGATGGAGAATTTATAATTAATCCCAATAAAGAACAAAAAGAAGCCAGCAAATTAGATCTTATACTGGCCGGGAATAAAGATGGAGTAATGATGGTTGAGGCCGGTGCTGATGAAGTTACAGAAGACATAATGATTGAAGCTATTGAAACAGGTTATGAACAGATAAAAAGGTTGATTAGTTTACAGGAAAAGATGGCTGAAGAAGGTGGTAAAGAAAAGGTTGAATTCGATACTGTCGAACCTTCAGAAGAGCTGGAAAATGAAGTGCGTGAATATATTACAGATGATCTGGATAAGGCCTACAGAACTTTTGAAAAACAGAATAGGAATTCGAAAGTTGATCAGGTAAAAGAACAGGCAATTGAATATTTTAGAGATAAATATACTAACGAAGAAGATTCTGGTCAGAAGATCAAAGAAATCTCTAATATAATGGACAAAATAAGTAAAGAATTGGTACGTAAGATGATTACTGAAGATGGAGTACGTCCAGATGATAGAAAACCTGATGAAATAAGACCTATCTGGTGTGAAGTAGGGCTTATACCACGTGTTCACGGTTCTGGAGTTTTTACGCGTGGACAGACACAGGCAATGAGTATTGTTACACTTGGTGCTACTTCTGATGAACAGATATTGTTTGGATTGGGAGAAGAAGAAACCAAACGATATATGCATCATTACAATTTTCCTCCCTATAGTGTAGGGGAAACCAGTCCACTACGTTCACCTGGTAGAAGAGAAATTGGACATGGCGCCTTAGGTGAAAGAGCATTATTACCAATGCTACCTTCACAGGAAGATTTCCCTTATACAATAAGGGTTGTATCAGAAGTGCTGGAATCAAATGGTTCAAGCTCTCAGGCGAGTATTTGTGGTAGCACACTCTCTTTGATGGATGCCGGTGTGCCAATCAAGGAGCCTGTTGCTGGTATAGCTATGGGATTGATAAAAGAGAATGATAATGTAACAATATTATCTGATATACAGGGTGTAGAGGACTTTTACGGTGACATGGACTTTAAGGTGGCAGGTACCAAAAATGGTATTACAGCTATTCAAATGGACATAAAAATAAGCGGTATTTCAAAAGAAATACTGGTAAAGGCCCTGGAACAGGCTCGAGTGGGTAGAATGCATATTATGGATGAAATGCTGAAAGTTATTGACAAACCAAGGCCTGAACTATCACCATATGCTCCACTGATGTCTACTATGAAGATTGATCCTGAGAAGATAAGATTTGTAATTGGTCCTGGAGGAAAGATGATCAATAAAATAATTGATGAAACTGGTGTTTCCATAGATATTAATGACGATGGAACTGTCTATATTATGGCCCAAGATCAGGAATCAGGTCAGAAGGCAGAAAAAATGATCGATGACCTTACCAGGGATGTTGTTGTAGGAGAAATATATGAAGGTACAGTAAAGAAGATTATGAACTTTGGTGCCTTTGTAGAATTCTTGCCCGGTAAAGAGGGACTTGTACACATCTCTCAACTGGCTGACCATCACGTTAAATCTGTAGAAGATGAAGTATCAGTTGGTGATTCAATTCCTGTAAAAGTTACAGAGATAGATAATCAGGGTAGAATTAACCTATCACGTAAAGAGGCATTGAAAGAAGTAGAGCAGGGATAAAGTCAATCTGAAAATATTATAAAAAACAGTAGAAGACATAAACTAGACTTTCTAGTTTATGTTTTTGTCTTATTTG
>JBKGXW010000007.1:0-56511 GCA_046546395.1 Halanaerobiales bacterium | reverse complement strand
AAAACATGACAAAGCAAAAAAAACGATTAAAATGGAGGATGGATGATATATGTTAATTAAAAAGTATAAAATGGAAGAGGATGAATTTCAACTAATAAGATTGTTAGAAAATGAAGGTGAGGAGTGGTCGTGCTATACTGCCGTAGATAAATCTGATAAATATAAAGAGGCCTTAAACAATTCTATTACTTATGTAGCATATGAAGATGATATCTTATGTGGATATTCACGGTCTCTTAAAGACTTCGACTTCTACATATATATCTGCGACCTATTAGTCGTGCCCGAGTATAGAGGAAGAAATATAGGACGGGAATTGATGGAATGCATATATAATGATTATCCAGAACATATTGTTTATGTAATGTCTGATGTTGATATATATTATGAAAAGCAGGGGTATAAACGTGAAGGGAGTGTTTTTGAAGTAACTAAAGACCGAGAAATGTGATTCTTGAGAAATTTTAGGATATTACAAAATTGTTTTCGAATAAAATTAACACAATCTATAAATCGGTCATATTGTTAATAAGAGATATAAGATAAGAGCAAATAAAAAAATGGGGGATACTATATGACTATTGAGTCTGAGTTTGATCTGGAGGGCATGAAAAGAATAGGGAAAATAGTTGCGAAGGTAAGGGATGAAATGGTTAAGTCTGTTCATGCAGGAATAACAACTAAGGGATTAGATAATATAGGAGAAAAATTTTTACATAGATATGAAGCAAAGTCCGCTCCTAAATGTGAATATGATTTTCCGGCTGCAACCTGTATAAGTATTAATGATGAGGCTGCTCATGGAATTCCTGGTTCAAGGAAGATTAAAGTAGGGGACTCTGTAAATATAGATGTATCTGCAGTACTGAACGGATATTATGCAGATACCGGTATTACCATTGTAGTCGGAGAGAATAAAGTAAAAAACAGTTTGTGTCATAGTTCAAAAAAAGCCCTGGAGGCTGGAATCGATAAAGCACGTGCTGGAGTCATGATTAATCAAATAGGTAAGGCGATTTATAGTGAGGCTGCAAAAAGAGGTTTTACAGTTATTAAAAACCTTACAGGACATGGTATAGGAAGGAAACTCCATGAAGAACCGGACTATATTTTGAATTATTATGACTGTAGAGATAATCAAATTCTTAATGAAGGACTTGTGTTAGCAATAGAGACATTTTTATCCACAGGTGCTCAATTTGCAGTTGAAGATGAAGATGGCTGGACCTTAAAGACAATAGATGGAAGCATTGTAGCACAATTTGAACATACAATTGTCGTGACTAAAGAGGAGCCAATTATATTGACTGCTTAGTGTTATATCATTTCTCAATTATTGATAATAAGTTTTATGGAGGAAGATTGCAATATCAAAAAAAGGTCTTGAACTCAAAAGGAGGACATTTAGAATGAAGTTAGTATGGAAAGGAAAATACAAAGATGAAAGCCAGTTGGAAAAAGCAAATTTACCTGAAGATGCAGTTAAGTTCAGAGAACCTGATTCTCCTGCAAAACTAAACTTGATTTCGTCTATTTTTATTATCCCGGTAATTATATTTGTTGTAATAATGATATATTTAAAAAGGATGATAGGTATCCTTGATGGTTTTCCCGAATTTATAAATATTATAGGATTGCTTCTGGCCTATTTAATGATAATACCCCATGAATTAATACATGCAGCTATGTTTCCTGAAAAAGCAGAGGTAAGTGTCTGGTATTCTCTTAAAAATATTATGGCTTTTGTACACTCTACATATCCGATGAGCAAGAAGAGGTTTATATGGATGTCATTATTGCCAAGTATTGTCTTTGGATTAATACCTTTAATAATCTGGTTATTTATACCCGAAAGTTATGGTAATTCCGATATTATCTTAAGTTTTGCTTTTTTTAGTTTACTACTGGGTGTTGGTGATTATTTAAATGTTTTCAATGCGTTAAGGCAGATGCCTAAGGGAGCGATAACACAATTGTCTGGTTTTAATTCATACTGGTATATGCCAGATAATAAGCAGAATTAAGCCAATATTAATAAATGTTTTACCTGTATAACTGTAAGTAATAATTGGATGGGATGAAAAATTAATGAATACCAGATGGATATAGAAAAGAAATAAACATATAAGGAATAAGAAAGAATACCTAAGTTATTAATTCAAAACCAGTTTTAATGACAAAAATTTATCATTTATGAAGGAAAAATATAATTGATGATTAACTATATTATGTAAATTACTAATGTGGTTATAGTCCCTGGGAAGAAAGAGAAGTTAGAGATAAATTTTACAGGTTAATAACCGAAGAACTTGTAGAATAATTGATAGGAGCTAACATGATGAACAAATTATTTGTGTCAGATCTTGATGGAACACTATTAGACAATCAGGCAGAGCTTTCAGATTATTCAAGAAAGAAGCTTAATAACTTAATAGATAAAGGACTACAGTTTACTGCGGCCAGTGCCAGAAGTGTTGTGTCTATGCAGAGGATTTTAAAGGGACTTAATTTGAGGTTGCCAGTGATAGAATTCAATGGAGCATTTATTAGTGATTTGAAAACAGGAAGGCATATACTAATCAATGAAATCAACACTGAAATTAAATATGATATATTTAGTGATATTAAAAAACATACCCAATTTCCCTTCATATCAACGTTTAATGGAAAACGTGATTTATTATATTATGTGAACATGAAGAATAAAGGGTCTCAGTGGTATGTTAATGATAGAACGAAGTCCCGGGATAAAAGATTAACACAGGTAGATACACTTATAGATGTGGTGGACGAAAATGTAGTCTGTTTTACTATAATAGATAAAAAAGAAATACTGGAGGAATTATATCACATTCTTGATGAAAAATATGGGAAAATGATTGAATTACATCTGATGGAAAATGATTATTCCCCCGGTTGGTACTGGTTAACCATACATGATCATAAAGCCACTAAAGATCAGGCCATAGTGGAATTAGTAAGTATAACTGGACATAAATTAGATGAACTTGTTGTGTTTGGTGATAATTTAAATGATCTAAAGATGTTTCGAAAAGCAGAAACAGCAGTAGCAGTAGGAAATGCCAGGGAAGAATTGATAGAATTTGCAGATCAGGTTATTGGATTAAATACTGATGATAGTGTGGTAAGATATATAAACAAAGAATTTATGAAATGTTGACAGGAAAGAGTTTCTTGAGAATAAGGTGGCAAATTAAGAAGGGGGATTTTGTGTATTGAAAAATCATCTATTGATGGAATAGAATTTAGATTGAAAGAGGAGCATGATTTCAGCTGGTTATCACGTTATGGCATAGTTTTCTCAGTTTTTGATGAACAGGATTCTGGAAATATTTGTTTTGGTGTTGAAGACAGACAAATGTCTTTAACATGGGAGCAGTAGCATTTTATTTTTTCGGAGTAACCCTGGATCGTTCGATAGAAAAGTGGATTATTGAAGAGGATTATTATGAAGTAGCTTTAAGGACTGTGTCGGAAAATAGAGATGATAGATACAATTCGGTAAAAGAGTTCTATGAAGCCTGGGTTTCCTGTATATAAAATCAGATAAGCTATGGGATGTGAAGATTATGCTATTATATCACGAAATATATCATAAAAAGAATTTAAACAAAAATGGTAGGAAAATTACACGTGAAGCAGTAAGAGGTATTGTAATTAATGATAGAAAAGTGCTGATGATTTATTCAGGAAAGAATGGGGATTATAAATTTCCCGGTGGTGGAATTAAAGAAGGAGAGTCATATACAGAAGCGCTTATCAGGGAATTCCGGGAAGAATGCGGTGCACTAATTTCTCGTATTGGTAAAAATATAGGGAAGGTAATAGAGTATAATAAACCTATTGAAGAGGATTATGATGTATTTATAATGATTTCACATTATTATCTTTGTGAAGTCGATGAAGGAAAGCATTGTGAACAGAATTTAGACCAGTATGAAAAGGAACTGGATTTTATACCTGTCTGGATAGATATTGATGAGGCGATTAACAATAATAAGTTTTTTATCAAATCAAAATCTATAGAAACACCTCGCTGGACAGGTCGAGATACTTATGTCCTTGACTTTATAAAAGATAATATTATGGAGTAACAAGTGATGATTTTATATTATTTCTATTCACCAAATGGTTGAATTAATAGAAAACAGTTCATGAAAAAGTATCGACGGCAGTCTGTTGGCAGAAAAGCTGACCAGTTGAAGAAATATGAAAGTAGGGTTCTTCATTTGAGTCGTCTGTAATCGGTGATGTATTAGAATATAAGGGGAGAAAAATATATGAACACAGCTATAATCTTTGATCTTGATAATACTTTGATTGACAGGCAGCTTGCTTATCAGAAGTATGCCGCGACACTGGTAGATGAATTTCTAGTAGTAGATGATGATATAGAAAAAGAAAGAACTATCAATGATTTAATTGAGTCAGATCAAAATGGTTACAGGAGTAAGACAGAATTCTACCAGGAAATGCTTGATAAGTATACTTGGAAAGAAGAAAAGGATATTTCAGAATTACTTGATTTCTGGCATTCAGAATTTCATAAAATGACAAGCCTTAAGCCTGGAGCCCTGGAAGTTATAAAGTATATAAAAAGTAAACAGAAAGATAATAGCGAATTAAAACTAGGATTAATAACTAATGGTTCCATCTATAGTCAGAATGCTAAAATTGACCATACTGGAATACGAGACTATTTTGATACAATAATTGTATCAGGAACTGTTAAGATAAATAAACCCGATAAAAGAATTTTTGATATGGCTCTCAGGGAATTAAATATCAGTGCAGGAAAATCATTTTATATCGGTGATCATCCTGAAAAAGATATTCTGGGAGCAGAGAATGCTGGTATTACTGGAATATGGATGAAGCATTTTTATAGTTGGCCGAAAGACCAGAAAGAGCCAGAGTATACAGTAAATGATCATTATGAACTGATGGATTTATTAAGAGAAATTTTGTAGTTTTAGCTATACAATGGGATAATAAATATAAAAAACTTGACTATTCGCTTGTGAGAATGGGAAGGGTGCATAGGAGGTGTAAGGGGTATGAATAAAATAAAATGTATTATCTTTGATTGTATCAATACCTTAGTTGACTTAAAAAAATATCCTGAAGATATAGGGCAATATGCTTCATGGGCCTTCTGTGGATCTGGGTGTGAAGATAAATGGACAGATTCAAGAGAATTTGAAGATGATTTTAGAGAGGCAAAAGGTGTGCTTGATAATGAGTTTGAAGAATTCCAGGAATATGATTATAATGATAGATTTCGCTTTATGATAGATAAACGATTTCCTGATCTTCATATAGAAGAAAGAAATATTATTTATCAAAAGATTGTGGAAAATCATTGGAGTAATTATAAAGAAAATTGTTATGTTGAAGATGATATCAAAAAATTATTAGCTGAATTGCAGGATAGGTATAAACTAGGCGTAGTATCTAATTTTATGATAAAAAATGGTGTAGAAGAGTTATTAGAAGATAACGCCATTATAGATTATTTTGACTTTATTATCAGTTCAATAAACATCGGCTGGAGAAAACCAGGTGAAATAATCTATCATAAAGCCCTGGAAAAGGCAAAATTAATAAAAAAAGAAATCTTATTTATAGGTGATAATTATATCTGTGATTATAAAGGGCCGAGAAAGGTAGGGATTAGATCAATACTTCTGGATAAACACAAAGAATACTTAGATATTGAAGAAAGGGTAAGTCATCTAAAGGAGATTAAAAGATTTCTAGCCTGATAGTTTAATTTGATGAACATAAACCTAATTATCAATGAGTACCTGGTCAACCCATTTGTATAGAAATTTTACTAAGATATAGGAAAGAGAAGAGATAGTGAGGATGATGAATACATGTACCTATTATGGTAAATATAATGTTGAAAAAGAAATCATAGGCGATGGGCAATATGCAACATGTCTTATAAGCAGGGAATAAGACGTATGTCCTTATTCTGTAATATAGGTGCGAGTGGAATCGGTAAATCAAAGAGGTGTGATAAGTGTGAAAATGATAAAAAATAACGTATTGCTGAATATTTTATTTTTCTTAATTGCTATTATATTTTCTACAAATTCCTTCATATATGCTAATGAGGGTTTATCTGATCAAAACAATAGTGCTGTGATTATAAATGCATATTATAGCAAACCACAATCTTTAAATGATACAGATACTATAGTACTAAAAGGAGTTTCTAGTGGCGAGTATTTAGAGGTTATAGTAAAAGGAGTAATTTATAATTTCAGGCACATTAGTTTAAGTTGGAATAATGCAGAGAACGCTCTCGTTGAAAAAGAGGTAATTCATAAAATAAATACAGTTACTAATCAAACCATTATAATAAACACATATTTAGCTGAGGGGATACCTCAAGAAAAAATACAGTGGGAAGATCATGAAGGGAAGCCTTATGAATTTATAATTCAGGAAGATGGTAAGTAGTTTTAATTTATAACTGCTATGACGAAGCAACAGATTAAAGTATTAGTATTACGATATAATAAATACTATAAAGGGGAATATTTATATGAAACTGGAATTAGAGAATCAAGTGGCATTTATTACAGGTAGTGCACGAGGTTTAGGTCGGGCTATTGCAGAGAAACTTGCAGCAGAAAAAGTAAATATTGTTATTACTGATATTGATGAAGAGAAGGCGGAAGTAACTGCACAAGAAATTTCTCAAGAATATAATGTCGAAACTATTGCGCTGAAACATGATGTTTCTTCTGAAGACTCCACAAGAGAAGTAATAAAAGTCATTAAGGAAAAGTTTTCAAGCATAGATATTTTGGTTAACAATGCTGGTATAACAAGGGATTCAAGGCTTATGATAATGAAACAGTCTGACTGGG
This sequence comes from Halanaerobiales bacterium, assembly GCA_046546395.1. GTDB lineage: Bacteria > Bacillota > Halanaerobiia > Halanaerobiales > DTU029 > JBDNGI01. Next base: position 49,606 of record JBKGXW010000007.1, on the reverse strand, counting down.
ATCTTGTTTTGAAAGTTAACCTTACAGGTGCTTTCATCTGCAGTAAATTGGTTTCAAAACAGATGTTAAGACAGAAATCAGGGAGTATTGTCAATATTGCCAGTGTTGTAGGGCTTATGGGTAATATCGGTCAGGCAAATTATTCGGCATCAAAGGCCGGACTGATTGGTCTCACAAAAACCACTGCGAAAGAGATGGCTGAAAAAGGGGTCAATGTCAATGCTATAGCTCCGGGATATATACAGACAGATATGACCGATGTTCTTTCTGAAGAGGTATCCGAAAAGATGATGTCACAGATACCTATGAAGGAATACGGCAGCCCGGATGATGTGGCCAATGCCGTATTATTTCTTGTTTCAGATATGGCAAAATATATAACCGGTCAAGTGATCAATGTTGATGGTGGAATGGTAATGTGAAAGGTAGGTTTTTTCACCAGATATTATAATGAAAAATTAGTTGAAAATGAGATAGAGTGTAGATATGATAAGCTTAGTATGAATCCAGAATAGTTGTTAGGGCAATTGATATATCTAATGAAATCCTGATGATTGCAAGACAGAAAGGACTTGAGAAATTAAGCGTATGTTTTGAACAAGGGAATGCTTATGAACTTTAAAACTATAAGTGAGGAAGTAATAGTATTAACAGTATGAAAGGGGAGCGGTAATAATGTATATAGTCAGTGCCTGTCTGGCAGGTATCAATTGCAGGTATAATGGTGGCAACACAGAGAATAAAACTATAAAGAAATTGGTTCAAGAAGGTAAGGCTATTCCTGTCTGTCCTGAAGTGTTGGGTGGTTTAGATATCCCAAGAGAGCCATGTGAGATAATAAATGATAAAAATGGAGATAGGAGAGTCATCAACAGTGAAGGAAATGATGTTACAGAAGAGTTTACCAGAGGTGCAGAAAAAACCCTGGAGATTGCCAGAATAATAAATGCCAGTATAGCTATACTTCAATCAAGAAGTCCTTCCTGTGGTTATAAATCTATCTATGACGGCACATTTGATGGGAATCTGATCAAAGGAAATGGCATTACTGCTGATTTGCTCGAAAAAAATACTATTACTATTTATACTGAAGAAGATATAGAGAAAATAGATATATAAATATGATATAATATTATTAGTATAAAAAACATTGTTGGGGTAACAGATAGCAGTAGGTATCAAATTGTATTATTGATTTATAAATTTTAGAATTTAAAAAGATTTAGAAATTAGAATAGGAGTGATATGATGAGATATTACAAAAAACTAATTGGAGACAGAATTTATTTATCACCTGTTAATGTGGAAGATGCCGAACAATTTACACAATGGATCAATGATCTTGATGTGTCAATTAATTTATCTGTAGCTCCACAGATATATTCACTTGAAAAGGAAAAAGAGATTCTGGAGAAAATGGCTAAAGAAGGATATAATTTATCAATTGTTGATATAGAAAAGGATGAGCTTATCGGGAATTGTGGATTGCTTGATGTAGATAAATTACATCGTAATGCCGAAGTCGGGATATTTATCGGAAATAAAGGATACTGGGATAAGGGATATGGCAGTGAGGCCATGAATTTATTGCTTGATTATGCCTTTAATCTATTAAATTTAAACAATATATTCCTTCGCGTGCATTCATTTAATAAAAGAGCGATTAGATGTTACAAAAAATGCGGTTTTAAGGAAATCGGGCGCAGACGAGAGGCATATATTGTTGGAGGTAAAAAATTCGATGATATATATATGGATATTCTGGCAAGTGAATTTACTGGCAATATACCATATATGATCAGGGACTAAAATATAAATTCGTAAAGACTGTCAAGTTGAAATAGGCTAATATCAGCATCACACTGGAATAAAAGATTTTAAGTTTACATAATTTATTCGACTTAAGATGCGGATAGGTAGGATATAATATAGTTAATGGAAATGTGAACATATGTAATGAAAAATCACTTAAAAGGAATTATTAGTCTGATTAAAAATTAAACTTATTTCGAGAAATATATATAGAATAATAAGTTTTATATTTTAAAGAGGTGTTTTGATGGGAAAAAATGAAAAAATTCAGGAGTTATTAGATTTTATTTACCAGAGTCCTACATCTTTCCATGCTGTCGTGGAATCTGCATCTATTCTAAAAGACAATGGATTTCAAGAACTTGATATATCAGAAAGCTGGCTGCTTGAACTGAATTCTAAATATTATATAACAATCAACAACTCTGCATTAATAGCTTTTAAGACCGGGAGTGGAAGTATAAGTGAAAATGGTTTCAGGATAATTGGGTCACATGTAGATTCACCCGGATTCAGGATAAAGCCTGATCCGGAGATGGTAGAATCAGGGAGGTATTTAAAATTAAACACCGAGGTATATGGAGGACCAATATTGAATACCTGGTTGGACAGGCCTCTATCACTTGCCGGTAGACTTAGTTGTAAATCTGATAACCCACTGAAACCGGTAACAGAGTTAGTTAATATCAACAATGCTATATTGACAATCCCGAATCTGGCAATTCACTTAAATAGTGATGTAAATAAGGGTGTTGAACTAAATAAACAGAAAGATATATTACCTTTACTGGCAATGATTGAGGAAGATTTTAAGAAAGATAATTTTCTATTGAAATTACTGGCAGAGAATACTGGAATAAATCCAGAAAAAATACTTGACTTTGATCTATATCTTTATGAATATGAAAAGGGTAAAGTAATTGGACTAAATAACGAATTTATTTCATCGTCCAGGCTAGATGACCTTTCTATGGTGCGGGCCAGTCTGGAGTCGCTGATACAGGCTGGAGAAAATAAATCAACTCGTGTTGCAGTTTTATTTGATAATGAAGAGATTGGGAGCAGGACAAAACAGGGCGCAGACTCACCTATCTTGGCCAATGCACTTGAAAGAATTGCCTATAAACTCGGATATACAAGCGAAGATTATTACAGAGCGCTTGCTAATTCATTTATTATCTCTGCGGATATGGCACATGCTGTTCATCCTAATTTCCCTGAAAAACATGACCCTACCAATAAGAATTATTTAAATAATGGTCCGGTGATAAAAATAAGTGCTAATCAGAAATATACATCAGATAGTGACAGCATTGTAGTTATAAAAGAATTATGCAGGGGAGGAGACATTCCTTTTCAGTCTTTTGTAAATCGTTCTGATCAAAAGGGTGGGTCTACAATTGGCCCGGTTACATCCAGTCAGCTGCCTATCAGATCAGTTGATATAGGGAATCCACTACTTGCAATGCATTCTATCAGAGAACTGGCAGGTACTGAAGATTATCTAAATATTATTAAATTGTTTGATAGATTTTACAATGTTGAGGTCTGATCTTAGAGAACACTATTTTAAAAGCCCTACTACTTTAGTTAATATGAACTCTGAGTTGAGTTTTTACTGTGTGAGAGAAAACACACTGGAAGTAAAATTTAAAATATAATATATAATATATATAAATATGGTACTTTATACACTTTTTTGTCGCTTTTTCTGATGATATAATTATAGATTGAAGGATAAAAATTTATAAATGAATTATTTATAGAATTTTTTTGTCAATCAATTTATTTATAAACAATATTGTATTTATAAATACTATAACAGATATAATAGGAGAGGGTTTTCCAATGCGGATTATTCCGGTAAAGGGACTAACACCAGATATGGAACTTGCAAAACCGGTTTTTCAAAATGATAGCGTACTCCTTAACAGAGGAGTGAAAAATCTACATAAATATAAAGAAAAATTATTATTTTTTGGAATTAATTATGTCTATATCACAGATGAATATTCCAGAGATATTGTTATAAATGGTGTGATTAAAGACGAAACACGCCAGAAAGGCAGAGTAATAATCGAGCAGGCTTTAAATGATATTTTTCTCGGTAATGATATAGATATTAGGAGAATAAAAGAAGTAATATATGAAATGGTTGATGATATATTGAGTATAGAGAATGTACTGGTAAATTTAATTGACATAAAGAGTTTTGATTCTTATACATTTGCTCATTCTGTCAATGTTGCAGCCATATCCATTTTAATAGGACAATTATTAAACCTACCAGAACATCGGTTGGTTGAACTGGGTATTGGTGCTATATTGCATGATATTGGTAAAATATTAATTCCTGAGGAGATTATTAATAAACCTGATATACTTAGTAATGAAGAATTGAAAATAATCAGGGACCACCCAAGACTGGGATATAATTATCTGAAGGATTGTCAGGAAATATCTGCTGTTTCAAGAATTATTGTCTTACTACATCATGAAAGACTAGACGGCTCAGGATATCCGAAATCATTATCTGAGGAAGACATTCATTTATTTGCAAGGATTGTTGCAATTGCTGATGTTTTTGATGCGCTAACAACTGATAGAACATATCGAAAGCGCTGGTCTATTAATGAAGTAATAGATTATTTTATGTCAAATGTTAATGTGAAATTTGATCAATTACTTGTTGAGAAGTTTATCCATAATATTGCTTTATATCCAAATGGGATGACTGTTATATTAAGTAACGGGCAGAAAGCAATCGTCAAAGAACAGAATAAATACTTTCCTTTACGTCCTGTACTTCGAATTGTAGAAGAGGCTGATGGGAGTAAGGCAAGTGGAAAAGAAGTTATTAATTTAATGAATGAGCTTGATATTATAATTATAGATAATTTATAAATAATTTCTGTCTTATTGAAAGACGAAAACTCCTCTGAAACTAAAAACTCACTTTAGAATACTAAAATCTCATCGTATGTATTTTGGCCATTGTTTTAAAAATAATATAGATTTTTAGTTCAGGGATAGAGGATAGTCTATCTTTTTTTAATTGCACTATTCTTTTTCTAAAAACATATTGTATACCAGAGTAATTTTGAATACCTTGTTATGAAAGGAGGATAAAATGTCAAATTCTCTGGAATTGGCCAATCAAATTTACAATCTGGAATTGCGGTTAAAGCGGTTATATAACCAACTGGAGAGCTCGGTATATGATCCAAGATATATAAGAGCTGTTCAAAACTTGAGTACTTTACAAAGCAGACAAATAAGCATCCTTGCTACATTAATTGATGAACTTGAAGGCGATCAACCACCCCCGGTAAAGGATAGGTATTATGCACAACATATCTTACAGGCTGGGGAAACATTACGAATTCTTGCACTTGAATACAATACTACGGTTTCAGCAATAAAGAGAGTTAATCCAGGTCTACCAGAAAATCCAGGTGCTGGAACACTGGTTAATCTACCAATTGAAATACCGAAACCTCCACCTAACGCTATACGATACTATGTTAGAAGGGGAGATACATTATATGAAATAGCAAGGATGTATGATACTACTGTTGAGACACTTGTTAGATTAAATAGTATAGATGACCCAGATATTATATTCCCCGGAAGGATATTAATCGTACCAAATCATAATTAAAGATAACAATTAATAAAATAAAGAATATTCCTTTTACATAATATAAAGGGATATTCTTTTATCTGTATAGTATATTCATTATTTATGTGTGATAATATTATTAGATGAAGAGCTAATTTAGTTAAGAAATAACATAAGAGAGTTATTATCTGGAGAAATAAAAATCCCGGAAAGTTATAACATCATATTTACTTATTTCCCTGACTAACTCCTCAAATTTATCCGGGGAATAAAAAAGGACATTTTCTCCCTCTGCTACATCGTGCAATACCAGCACAAGAGGAATATCCCTGGTCTTTGCTTCATTAATCCAGAGCCGTAGATGGTCAGTGTTTGTGTTTTTTACAACAACCTGATGTATTGTTTTCTCGATTTGCAAATGATTGTCCCTGAATATATATAATTGTTTTTCGCGGGCTATTTGATATGTCTCAGAAACCAGTCTTTCAATTGCCGGATTCCATCTTTCATTGGGACTGGAGAAACTGGAATAAAAATCGTCTATTAGCCCCAATTCTCTCAGCTGATCTCTGGAACCTTTTATCTCATGGGATTGAACAGTGGGTATTATTTTTGTGAGATCATAGTGACAAATTGTATGTGACCCTATTTCCCAATTAGCATTCTTCAAGATATGAAGTTGTTCAGTACTGAGGTGTCTGTCACGATTTATCTGGTTGGTAATCACGAAGACTACAGCGGGTATGTTATATTTCTGCATAATGGGAAATGCATTAGTGAAAACACCTTCATAACCGTCATCAAAATTTAGTATTATCTTGAAGTCAGCCTTACTCATGGGAGATTGAATTAGAAGCATGACAATAAATAGTAAGATTGTTGTTGTTTTTTTCATAATGTAGTTAATCCTCTCTCTGTTAGTATATATGAAAACTATTCCCTTATGATATGTGCGACTCCTTAATTATACTAGAGATAAGGTTTAATTAGCAAGAAAAAAATATACTCAGGAATAAAATTCCTAATTTTATTTTGGCCAAATTTCTAATTCCGACATTGACGGAGATAATAGCCAGCACTGCTAATACAAAGCCCTTGATAAGCGAACAAATGTATGATAGAATATAATCACTCTACAAATAAGAGGTGAGGCAGATGATTAAAGACCGTGGAAATATAAAATGGTCTTCATTGATGTTAACTGAGCATAGAGAGAAACTTGAGAAATTATTGCAGCGCGATCAGGATATCGAAAAACCTGAACTGGATGAACAGCAACTACAGGAAATGGATAGATCATTAAAGAAGGCGCTTGAATTTAAACAGCTAATCAAGGTAAAGTATTATAAAAATCATTCCTTCAAAGAATATCAGGGAAAAGTTTTGAAATATAATACCATTTCGCATATAATTACTATTAAGGGATCAGAAGATGAGTATAATTTGAATGTTTATAATATCATTGATATATCGTTTGCAAATATTTTAGAATAAAAATATGCAGGAAAAATCCTCAGAATCTATAAATATATATTGATAAGTAACTTAGCATAATACTACATATAAATTAAATAATAAACAATAACATCATATCAGCTTATATATAAGGCAGTAGATATAATTATAGGCAATATAAATTAATGTACTCGAAAGGATAATACTATGAGATCAGACATATATCAGAAGAAGCTAGATAGTTTAGTTGCTTATTTCAGATCAGGAGAAACTAAGTCCAGCGAGTTTAAGTTAGGACTGGAAGTTGAACATTTTGTAGTAGATAGCAACAATTTAAAGGCAGCACCCTATTATGGTAGCGAAGGTATTGAAGGTATTTTGAAGTGTCTGGAGAAAAAGGGCTGGCAGGGTATTTATGAGAACAAAAAAATACTGGGCCTGAAGGGAGAATATGCTGATATTTCTTTAGAACCAGGAGGACAACTGGAAATAAGTTTGCAGCCCTTAAGAACAATAAATGAAATAAAATCTATATACATAGATTTTCTGGAACAGGCTGTACCTATAATCCGTTCTGAAGGTAATATACTGCTGACTGTCGGTTATCAACCGGAAAGCTCTATTGATGAACTGGAATTATTACCAAAAGAGAGATATACCTATATGTATAATTACTTCAAAAACAAAGGGGAATATGCTTATAATATGATGAAAGGTACTGCTTCAATACAGCTCAATCTGGATTACTGTAGTGAAGAAAATTTCAGAAAAAAGATGCGAGTAGCGTATTTTTTATCGCCCCTGATATATTTCTTTTTTGATAATGCCCCCTTTTTCGAAGGAGAGCTCTGTAGAGATAAAAATATCAGAGCTATTATCTGGGACAACTGTGATATGGATAGATGTGGTTTTATAGAAAGTGTATTCAATGAAAATTTTGGTTATCAAGATTATGCAGAATATATCCTGAACACCCCGGCAATAATCACCCGCAATGGTGATGAATTGACTTATGTTGGAAGTACAGCTATCAAGGATGTATATGGGGATACAGGGTTTACAGAAGGACAGGTTGAACATCTATTATCGATGGTTTTTCCTGATGTGCGCCTTAAGAAGTTTATTGAAATCCGTATGGGAGATTCTCTGCCATATCCCTATTGTTTGTCATATGCTGTATTGTGGAAGGGTTTATTGTATAATGAAACTATACTGAATAGTATATATAAACTGGCAGGACAATTTGATATAGTGGATTTAAGCAATATCAAAGAGGAAATCAAAGAGAATGGCTATAAGGCAATCGGTTATGGACGACCCTTATTTGACTTTATGATTGATATCATCAATATGGCCTCTACCGGCATGGATGAAGAGAATCTTGTTTATTTAAACCTTATTAAAGAAATGTTGATTAAAAATAAAAATCCAAAACAAAAAACAATAAAACAGTATATGAAGAACAAAAACAAACAGAAATCATTACATTGGTGTAAGCTTCAGGAAGGAGTAATTAATGTACCGGGAAATACAGAAAATGTTTGAAAAGTTGCTATGGGAGAACAAGGGCTTATATTATCAGGACTACATGATTACCAGAGATAAAGTTAAAAATTCTACTGCAATATATAAAGGAGAACCAGTAGAATTCCTTTATCAGGGATTATTTTTCACTGAGGATGAATACCAACAGCTTAAAGAATTATTAAGAGGGTTGACTAATATATTGAAAAAGGTTGTTGCAGAATATAGAACTGAATCTGAGTTCAGAACTAACTTTCCCTTTCCTGAATTGATGGAGGAATTAATATTAGTTGACCCGGGTTACAGTATTGATTTTCCCATGGGTAGATTTGATATTTTTTATGATCAGGAAGGCCAGCATATGTTCTGTGAATTGAATTCGGACGGTTCTTCTGCCATGAATGAAATACGGGTTATACAATGGGTAATGTCAGAGAGTCTTATCTTAAAAGAGATAGCGAATACTTATAACTTAAAAGGATTTGAATTATTCCATACCTGGATTGATTCTATACTGACTAATTACCGTGAGTTTAATGGTGGAATAGATGATAAACCCAATATTGCTATAGTTGATTTTGAAGGTGAGGGGACAATCTATGAATTTATGGAATTTCAGAAAAGATTTAAGGAACGCGGTTATCAAACAATTATTTGTGATCCCCGGGAGTTAAACTATACTGATGGAAAATTATTTTATGATGAGCTGGAAATAAAACTGATTTACCGTCGGGCAACTACAATAAGGTTGGTAGAAGAGGCTGAAAACATTGCTGATTTCATCAATGCCTATCGTGATAGGGCAGTCTGTGTTGTGGGGGGACTTGTCTCACAAATAATACATAATAAAGTTCTTTTTGCTGTATTACATGATGAAAAAAAGGTATCTTTTCTTAATGAAAATGAGCGCAATTTTATCAAAAACCATATTCCCTTTACACGGGTCTTTGATCCTGATGATAAATTGGCTTTAAACAATATTAGGTCTAATAAGGACAGATGGATTTTAAAACCCCTGGACAAGTATGCAGGAAAAGGTGTATATGCAGGTAAGGATTTTGAAAGTAGTGAATGGAATGTTATCTTAGAAGAAATAATGGATAAAGATTATATATACCAGGAATATGTAACTGTGCCTAATTACAAGATGGTTTTCGCTGATGATGAATTAAGATTTGAAGAAGCAGGCTTTCTGGTGGGTCTTTTTACATATAATAATGAACTAAATGGGTTATATACAAGAGCAGGGCGAAAGAATATTATTGGTGCAATAGCAGAGAGCTTTACTGTGCCTAATTATATTTGTAAGAAAAGGGAGTGATAACTGGAATGAAAATAGCAAAAAAACATCTTTGTATATCAGGCAGGGTTCAGGGGGTAGGTTTTCGGGCATTTACACTGCGAAATGCTAAGGAACTGAATATAAGCGGCTGGGTACGCAATACATATGATGGTGAGGTGGAAGCAGTAATTTGTGGTAATAGTGCCTCAGTTGATAAAATGATAAAGAGATTGAAAGAAGGACCGAGATGGGCCAGTGTTGATAAAGTAGATATTGTAAGTGAGCAGGCAGAAGAAGAATTCGATAATTTTCGAATTAGGTCATGATAAAGGTTTTTAATTTAGTATGTGTATTATAGTGACTTACACCAGGGTAAAAATATAATCTATGTGAATTTATTCTTAATAATATTTAAATTAATTACTCAATACAGTTTGGATAATTAGTAGAAAATAAATTGCTTGCACCATTTTTATAATTAATTTTTACTTTAATAATAAATGTATTAAGATAATTTTTTAAGCCGGAGTGGGGAGAAGAGTATGAGTTTTGAAAAACTAAGTCCAGAAGATAAAATCAGGATTATTTATCTATTATTAAAAGATATGATTTCAGCTGAATTACTAACAGAAGGAGAGGTGTATATAGTACTGGAAAAGCTGGAAAGAATCTTTGATATTAGTGATGATGAATTACAGGCTATTATTACTTCACTTAAAATTGACGGATTGTTGATAAATAAAGAACTTCAAATTAATAAAGAATATATAAAAGAAGTTGAAAACTATATTATTCAATTAATTAAAGGTCAAAATAGAAAGAAAATATCCCTGGATGATCTGGAAAAACTTCTTGAGTATCTTAATGAAATATATCAAGATTAAAAGGATTGCCTCTATTCGATTTCACTGGCTTCATTGAGGTGATACTGTTGTTCTATGTTTATTATATTCTTTTTGTGGAAACGTAGTTTTAAAAAAAGGATAAGAAGCAATAAAGCTATAGGTATATAAGAATAATGTATTGCTACAGTAATATGTCTTAATAGAATTATTAAATTCACTGACCCCAGACTTATAATTACAAAAGAAAGGTACTTTTTAAATCTTTTTTCGTCAATAATACTGATGATGTTGACAGCCACCGGTATTGAGAGCACAGCACCAGATAGTAGTGCTAATCCAAGATATATGTCAATATTTAACCCTTTTAACGACATGAAGGTTATTATACCTATTAAGCAGGTGAAACCTTCCGTTAGAGATGTGATAGCAATAGAACTTTTGCTATTGATGCCTGACAACATCTGCCCTCCTGTTATTACTGGTCCATACCCTCCCCCACTAATTCCTTTATTGAAAGAGGCTAAAAGACCTAAAGCAAATACTCGACTCCAGGAAAATCTATATATGATATTGCTTGTTATGTACGCTGTGAATCCAATAGCAAGCAGCAGAACAGAGATATAGAATTTAATAATAATTGGATTAATAGAGAAAGCTACATATGAAGCGAATATTGTACCCAGAATACTACAGGAAATCAATATTATTGCTATTTTCGAAGCCTGACTACCTATTGATAGATTTACATTGCCTTTCCGGTGATGTAGTAAAGCAGCTAAAACACCTGTAATAAATTCTGACATTAGAATGAGCGGTATTATTTCAAGGGGCTGAAAGCCCATCAGAAGCAGAATAGGTGTAAGTAGAGTACCATAACCCATCCCCAGGGAAGAGTCAATGGACTCACAAAAAAAAGCAATAAAAGCTACCATGATATATGTATACATAATTTTTCCTCCTGAATACTGTTTTTTTCATGTCCAGGAAACTATTTTACCTCATAGCATGTGGATAATTTCCGAGATCAAGAAATTTGTCTCTTTTAAAAAAAAGGTGGCCAGAGGCCAATTTTCTTTAATTAATCTCACTAATTATAATATGTATAGTTGCATTTTTTAGTGAATTGCTATAAAATTTTATATAATATCTTAATGGAAAGGAGTTTTATTTTGACAGTTAAAGAGATAGAGTTAATGGCTACTACAACCTTTGGGCTTGAATCTTTAGTAAAAAGAGAAGTATCAAAGTTAGGATATAAGATTAATCGTGTTGAGAACGGACAGGTTTGTTATACAGCTGATAAAGCTGCTATAGCCAGATCAAATATATGGTTGAGGTGCGCTGAAAGGGTCCTGCTTAAAATTGGAGAGTTTTATGCGACAGATTTTGACAATTTATATGATAAGACAATAGAACTTCCCTGGGAGGAATGGCTGCCGGCAAATGCTGAGTTTCCTGTTACAGGCAAGTCGGTTCAATCAACATTACATAGTGTTCCTACATGTCAATCAATAGTAAAGAAAGCCATAGTAGATAGATTAAAAGAAAAATATAATAAAAAATGGTTTGAGGAAGATGGACCACTCTATAGAGTACAGGTAGCATTATATAAGGATCGGGTAACACTTACCATTGATACCAGTGGTGATGGTTTACATAAAAGAGGATACAGGGATTTGAGCACCCCTGCTCCCTTACAGGAGACCCTGGCTGCTGCAATGATCTACCTGAGCCGCTGGAATCACGATAGAATTTTGATTGACCCTTTATGCGGCTCAGGGACAATACCTATCGAAACAGCTATGATAGGCAAGAATATTGCACCAGGCCTTAAACGCAATTTTGCTGCTGAAGACTGGTCTCAGATAGACACTTCAATCTGGAAGCAGGCCCGTATTGAGGCCGAAAATATGATCAGGATGGATATAGAACCCCGTCTGATAATGGGTATGGATATAGATGATAATATTGTAGGAATAGCCAGACACCATGCACAGAGAGCAGGTCTTGAAGAACAGATACACTTTCAGACAGCTGATTTTGCTGACTTCCAGACCAGCAGGAAATATGGTTATATTATCACAAATCCCCCCTATGGAGAAAGGCTAAATGATATAACAGAAGTAGAGGCTTTATACCGCCTTATGGGTGAAAAATTACTTCCACTGGAAACCTGGTCTTACTATATTTTAACATCATATCAGGATTTCGAAAAAGTCTTTGGAAAAAAAGCAAGCAAAAGGAGGAAACTCTATAATGGTGGTATAGAGTGTCAGTATTATCAATATTATGGACCATGGCCTCCGAAATAATCTATTCTATTTATTTAGACAGGATTTTGACGGGATTTTTATTAAGGCTTAACGAAAAATTTACGGAATGATAAATGAAATAAGTGAGGATAAATTGGAGGAAATGAGATGAAATTTATATGAACAAATATTTCAACAAATATTTACCATATATTGCAGGACTGACGTTTTCCAGTATTTTTGGTTTCTCATTTATGTTTACAAAAGAAGGACTGCAGCTTATGAAACCCTTTCATCTGCTGGGATTTCGTTTTGGTATTGCTGCCCTTGCGCTGAGTATCCTGCTAATACTTAAAGTAATAAAAGTCGATTTTAAAAATAAAAAAATGGGTCTACTGGCTTTACTTGCTATTGTGCAGCCTGGACTCTATTTTGTATTTGAAACACTGGGTATTGAAATGACTACATCAAGTGAGGCAGGGATGATGATAGCTTTAATTCCTGTTTTTGTAACAATACTTGCTGCAGTATTTCTAAAAGAAAAACCGAGTTTAATACAGCTGCCCTTTATTATTCTGTCCGTTGCTGGAGTTATCTTTATTGTACTAATGAGGGATAGTAGTGGGCAGACCGGCAAATTACTTGGTATAATATATTTGCTGGGTGCTGTAATAATGGCTGGAATATATAATATATTATCAAGGAAACTATCACTGAGTTTTAAACCTCTAGAGATTACTTTTATCATGATGTGGTCTGGTGCAGTTTTCTTTAATATTATGGGTTTTATTAAACACTCTGGTGGTGTATTATCATATTTTTCGCCGATAACTGACATACATGTTCTTGGATCGGTTATATATCTGGGATTGCTTTCATCAGTAGTAGCTTTTTTTATGATGAATTTTACCCTGTCCAGGATAGAAGCAGCTCAGTCAGCTGTGTTTGCTAATCTGACAACAATAGTATCAATTCTGGCGGGTGTTTTTATCAGAGGGGAAAGTTTTTACTGGTATCAGATTGTTGGTGGTATTTTAATCGTCATTGGTGTCTGGGGAACAAATTACTATGGAAAGTTAAAACACAAAGTAGAAGAGCTACCTGCCTGAAGTAGCTCTTCTCTTCAAATGGTTTTTTATCTAGATAGTTATTATCTGACAAACTAAATAGAGCTTTAATTGTTATTCAATAGTTATCTTAACGCTATCTCTATCCCTCTTAAAGAGAGTCTGGTTTGGTTTATCACTTTTATTATACATCCTCTGATAATAGTCTTCCAGCATTCTTACTGCAGAAAATTTGTACTGAGACATCTCAATACTTGCCTTCATCATATTAATCCACCTGGTTTTGTCATTATAATAAATAGGTATTACTTCGTCCCGAAGCACTTTATAAAGAGCCCTTAGATCTTTTTCGTCTTCATCCAGTTTGTCCTGCAGAGAAGAGAAGACTTGATCAAGAATCCATCCATTGACTCCATGTTCTGGTCCTTCAGCCACCCATCCATCAAGAACACTTAGATTTAAAACTCCATTCATTGCAGCTTTCATCCCTGATGTGCCACTGGCCTCCATTGGTCTTCTGGGATTGTTTAACCATACATCAACACCAGATATTAAGTGTTTGCAGATTTCAATATCATAGTTTTCCAGGAAGACAACACTATCCTTATATTTTCTGTCCATTTTGACCAGTGTAGCTACAATATCCTTGCCATAATGGTCATTTGGATGTGCTTTTCCGGAGAAAAGTAGTTGAATTTTTCCATTTTTCAGTAGATCATCTATTTTATTTGTATCACGGAAAATTAGTTCACTTCTTTTATATGGTGCTGCTCTTCGGGCAAATCCGATGATAAGATTATCTGCATTCATATGTGCGCCTGTTTTATTTGCTATAAAATCTATCAGATCCTGTTTAGCTTTCTGATGGGCAGACCAGATATCACCGGAACTTTCAAAAGCCTCATGAACTGCATGGTTCTGCCAGGTTTTTCTATGAACACCATTTGTAATAGAGATTATGGGAGCGGCGTTGTTTAAATGACCCCACATTTTCCTTGCAGTCTCACCATGCAATTCTGAGACACCATTAGCTATTTTAGATATGTGTAGACAGGCTGCTGTCATATTAAAGGGATCTCCACCAATTTGTTTTAACTGTTGATAGCTAAGGGTATTATTGGCACCTATTTCGATAAGTAAATTTAAATCATGTGCCTCATTACCTGCAGAAACAGGAGTATGAGTAGTAAAAATAATCTCATCTTTAATTTCATTCAATGCTTCCTCAAAGTTTACATGTTTTTGTTCCATCTTTTCTCTAATCAGTTCAAAGCCGGCAAAAGCAGCATGACCTTCATTAAAGTGATAAAGATCAACCTCGATACCCAGTTCTCTCAAGGCTCGAACTCCACCTATGCCCAGTACCATTTCCTGGGCGATGCGGTTATAGTTATTGCCTGAATATAGTTTATCTGTAATCCAACCAAATTTACTATTTGGTTTACCGGTATCCAGGAGATATAGATCTTTGTTTTCAAATTGATTTGCTTTATATATTTTGCAGGGCACGCTTTCTCCGCCAATGTGAACATGTACAGTTTTTCCGGTGTCTTCAAGAAAGCTGAAATCATGAATGGGGTATGTATCATAGGGGTATCCATCACTTCCGATTAACTGTTTGGTGTAATCCTGCCACCAGAGGATACCTATGCCTACAACAGGGGCATCTAATTCATAGGCTGCTTTTAGATAATCCCCGGCCAGAATCCCCAGGCCGCCTGCATATAAAGGTAAACGCTGGTCAAGACCATACTCCATACAAAAATATGCTATACGTTTTTTATGATTTTTCTTCATTTTAACCTCCTTAAATTTCTTTCCTTTATTTATTCTGATGGTTTTCGCATAATTTTATACGGAAATATCCCCCTCTTTCTAGACAGAAGAGAAAATAATGTTATAATAATTATATAAAAGAAAAGTATATAAATTGAAAGGAGACTCAAAATGGGAAAAAGAGTTGTTGTAAATGGTGCCTGTGGTAGAATGGGCCAGGAAGTAGTAAGAACCGTAGTAAATGAGACTGATTGTGAGTTGGTAGGTGTATGCGATTATAGTAATGTGGGAAAAGATATAATGAAAATCCTTGCTATTGATCATGAGCCATTATTGATAAAAAAAGATTTACAGCTTGCAGTTCGGGAGACCAGTCCAGATGTATTAGTTGATTTTACTACACCATCTGTTGTTATGGATAACATTAAGACTGGACTACAGAACAGTGTTAATATGATTGTCGGAACTACAGGAATTACAGATGTAGATCTGAAAACTATTGAGGAAATGACAGATAAATATCAGGTTAATGCCTTGATTGTACCCAACTTTGCTATAGGTGCTATTCTAATGATGAGATTTGCAGCTGAAGCAGCCAGGTACCTGAATAGTGTTGAAATAATCGAATTACATCATGACCAAAAGGTTGATTCTCCATCAGGTACTGCTATTAAAACTGCTGAACTAATCAATGAGAATAGAAATGAAAAAAAGTCAGGTTTTGTTCAGGAAATCGAAAAGATAGAGGGCGCAAGAGGGGCAGATGCCGATGGAATTCATATACATAGTGTGAGATTGCCTGGAATGGTTGCTCATCAGGAAGTTATCTTTGGTGCTGAAGGACAGACTCTATTGATCAAACATGATTCCTACAACCGGAAATCATTTATGCCTGGTGTAAGACTGGCGCTTAATAAAATAGAGGAAATATCTGGACTGGTTTATGGATTGGAAAATTTACTTGATTGACAGCAATAATTATTTGAATATTTACTTGGGCTTTCGATTATACAGAAACTCGGAAGCTTTTTTATAGCTTAAATAAAAGTAAATGTAAGTCAGACAAATAAAAGGCGTGAACAAAAAATAGAGATAATTATGCACTTCCTTAAACTCGGATACATATATTATATTGTATACTTTTTACTATTCAAAAAGATTCTGAGTGTGTTATGATTTGAGCCTTTGCTTGAATTATATATGATTTATTTTTGGAAGGGGGAGAAGAAAATCAGGATTGGTATTATTGGTGGAGATAAGCGAGAAGAGGTTATGATTAATCAGCTGGCAGAAGAGGGGTATGATTTAACTGTACTTGCGGAGAATCATGAGTTTCATCCAGCAGTTATCTGTATGAATGACATTTTTGAAGTTATCAGGAATAAAGATGTTGTGATTGCATCAATGGCAAATACAGATCAGGATGGGTTTATAAAATCGACTTTTGTAAATAGACCAGTACAATTAACAGAGGATTTCTTTAGTTCCTGTAATAATGATACCCTGTTTTTAATTGGTATTGCTAAACCTGTAGTAAAGAAATATCTGGAAGATTATAATATTCGATATATTGAATTGGCCCACTTAGCCGATCTGGCAATCTTGAATGCAATACCGACAGCAGAAGGAGCTATAAAAATTGCTATTGAAGAATCTGAAAAGACTTTATTTGATAGCAACATTATCACATATGGTCTTGGGAAGGTGGGGCTTTCGCTGGCCTGGAGGCTAAAAGCTCTAGGTGCAGCATCATATGCAGTAACACGTGATAAAGCCGCAATAGCACGGGGGAAAGATATGGGAATTAAAATGATTACATACAATCAGCTGGACGATTACCTTCAGAAAATGGATATAGTATTTAATACTGTTCCTAGCTTAGTCGTCGAAAGTGATTCGATCTCCATATTGAAAAAGACTGCTATAATAATAGACCTTGCTTCTGCACCCGGGGGCATAGATTTTGAGTCTGCTGAAAGACTTGGAATCAAGGCCATACAGGCCCTTGGTTTACCGGGGAAAGTTGCACCGGTTACAGCTGGTGAAATTCTTGCTGATATAATTCCTGATTTAATAATAAATTGATTGGGCTATCTTATTTATAGTAAATTTTTAATTAATCTATTATAAGATTAAATGAGATAATATTCCCCAGATTTATATCAATGGTATTTTCATTCATGCATGTTTTCGTGAGTTTAAGGAGGTGCTTGTAATTGGATTTAAAGGATAAGAGGATAGGTTATGCTTTTACAGGGTCTCACTGTACCCTGGCAAAAAGCATACCAGTTTTAAGAAAATTCAAAGAAACTGGTGCTGATGTAATTCCTATTATATCAGATACTATAATAAACAATGATACCAAGTTTGGTCCTTCAGTACAGTGGATAGAGCAGATTACAGAGATATGTGATAGATCTATTATTAATTCAATTGTCAAAGCTGAGCCTATCGGTCCAGATAAAATACTGGATTTACTGGTCATTGCACCCTGTACGGGTAATACTCTTGCTAAAATAACTAATGGAATCATAGATGAAACAGTTATTATGGCTGCAAAGGCACAGCTTCGTAATGAAAGACCTGTTCTGATAGCTTTAGCGACAAATGACGGTCTTGGTTTAAATGCAAAAAATATTGGCACTTTACTGAATACAAAAAATATATATTTTGTACCATTTGGCCAGGATAATCCGACAGAAAAGAAAAATTCACTTGTTTCCAGATTTGATCTTATAGTTAAGGCTGCAGAATATGCACTGGAATATAAACAAATACAACCGGTTTTAATTGAATACAGGGGTATCTAATTGTAATAAATATATTGTTATGGTAAAATATATTAGAGACTACATAACTATATATTTCCCTGATACTGATTTCAGGAGGTAATCATGAAAAAAATAGTGCAGAAATTTGGAGGTACCTCTCTTGATACAGAACAGAAGAGGGAATTTGCCATTAAGCATATTAAAAAGGCACTTGATGCAGATTATAGACCTGTAATAGTTGTATCTGCAATGGGTAGGGCTGGCAAACCATATGCGACTGATACCCTGATAAAAATGGCAGAAGAGATCTATATTGATATTAATCCTAGAGAAAAAGATTTATTAATGTCCTGTGGTGAAATAATATCATCTGTAATTATGGTTCAAACATTGCAGAAGTCAGGTGTTGAAGCAATCGCCCTGACAGGTGCACAGGCAGGTATTTATACAAATGATAAATATGGCGAATCTGAGATAAGTCGTGTCAAACCGGATAAAATCAATAAAATACTTGAAACAGGTAAGGTGCCTGTCATCGCCGGTTTTCAGGGTGTAACTGAAGAAGGGGATGTTACAACACTTGGTAGAGGCGGCAGTGATACCACAGCCAGTGTAATTGCTGCTGCTATTGATGCACTTTTTATTGAGATATATACAGATGTTGCAGGTGTTATGACTGCAGACCCTAATCTCGTTGATAATGCCAGGCTAATTGATAAGGTAAGTTATAATGAGGTATGTGAACTAGCCTATCAGGGAGCCCGGATTATTCATCCCAGGGCCGCAGAAATAGCTATGAAGGAAGGTATCCCAATAAAGGTGAAATCTACTCTAAATGACGGTACCGGCACCTTAATTCACAATAAAGGTATGAGGAGTGTAAAGGGGGATAGGCCGGTAACCGGAGTTACCAGTCGGCATAATATAGTCTTTATTAAGATTTTTCCTTTGAAACCCGCTGAATATGCCACCGGTCTTGTAGTATTTAATATATTGGCAAATCATGGAATTAGTGTTGATTTTATAAATATCCGGCCGGAGGCTATATCCTTTATTATAGAATCACGAAATAAAGATAAGGTTATTGATATTTTATCGGAATATGAATTTAAATTTGAATCAACAGATAGTTTTGTCAAAGTATCGATAGTTGGAGGCGGTATGACAGGTCGTCCAGGAGTGATGGCCAGGATGGTTGAGGCTTTGAGTACTAAAAATATTCCTATTTATCAGACAACAGACTCACATACAACTATTTCAAGTTTAATCAAGAAGGATGATGAAAAACAGGCATTAAATGCATTACATGATAGATTTGAATTGAATTCTGAGTTTTAAAATTTTTATTAACACTAATTAAAGGGTAAATTAAAACTAAATTTTAATAATATTTGAGGTGAAAATAATGAATAATTTTGGAGAAGTACTTACAGCTATGGTAACACCATTTGATAAAGAAATGCAGGTTGATTTGGATAAGACAAGGGAACTGGCTGTTTACCTGATAGAAAATGGTTCTGATGGATTAGTAGTACTTGGCACAACTGGTGAGGTTCCTACTTTGAGATTTGAAGAAAAAATCCAGGTTCTGGAAGCAGTAGTTGATGAGGTGGGGGATCGTGCGATAATAGTTGCTGGCACTGGTTCATATTCAACAGAAGCCAGTATTGAGATGACACAAAAGGCGGAAGAAATTGGCGTAGATGGAATTATGCTGGTAACACCATATTATAATAAACCGCCACAATCAGGACTATATAATCATTTTAAAATGGTTGCAAATAGTACATCTTTACCCATTCTCTTATATAATGTACCTGGTCGTACTTCAAGAAATATAGAAGCTGAAACAGTTTTGAAACTCTCTGAGATTGAAAATATTGTAGCTATCAAGGAAGCCAGCGGGGATATGAATCAGGTTTCAACCCTGACACGTATCTTGCCTGATGATTTTGCTGTCTATAGTGGTGATGACAATCTGATACTACCAGTTCTTTCTGTCGGTGGTCAGGGCATTGTCAGTGTTGCTGCTCATCTGGTCGGAAATGATATTAAAAAAATGATCATGGAATTTAAAAACGGTAATCTTGCGGAAGCAGTCCAGATGAATAAAAGACTTGGTGAATTATTTAAGGCGATTTTTGTAACTACAAACCCTATCCCTGTTAAGCATGCACTAAATCTGATGGGAATGAGAGTGGGCAGTGTAAGGCCTCCATTAAATGATGTTACCCCATTTGAAGATCAGTTTTTGCTAAGTATATTGCAGGAATTCGAACTTGTATAGTATTTTTCAATATAGGTTTAATCTACCATAAAAAACAGGGATTAAAATTAATCCTTGTTTTTTAACTTAATAAAGGTTATAATGAAAATAACGGGTATATGAGCGGGATATTTTTAAGGTTTTCTAAAATTATTTTTTAGTATTACTGGAGGAATCATCATAGTTCAAAGACGTATTTAGAAAAAAGAATCAGTACATGTAAGAGGAGTATTGAAACATGTAAGAACAAAAAATTAAATTAAAAAAGAATGAATTTTTTTTTGTGAACGGAAAAAAAACGGAGGTGTACATTTAATTTAAATGTCAAAAAAGAATAAAACAAATGAAGTAACAGTTACCCCTTTAGGCGGGGTAGGAGAAATAGGTAAGAATATGATGGTAGTGGAAATAGATGATGAGATATTAATTATTGATTCAGGTGTTAAGTTTCCTGAAGATGATTTGCTCGGTATCGATTTAGTTATACCAGATTATTCATATGTAAGGGAGAACAGTGATAGAGTTAAGGGAATTGTCCTTACACATGGTCACGAAGATCATATCGGTGGATTACCATATTTACTGAGAGATATAAATGTACCGGTATATGGAACAAGATTAACACTCGGTCTTCTCGAAGGGAAACTAAAGGAACATCGTCTATTAAAGAAATGTAGGTTAAAGGTAGTTAATCCCGGCCGGTCAATTGAGGTAGGGAATATAAAAGTGGATTTTATACGTGTTAATCATAGCATAGCAGATACTTGTGCTTTAGCTGTTCATACCCCACTTGGTCCTATTGTTTACGCCAGTGATTTTAAATTTGATCAGACACCAATTGATGGTGAAGTGGCGGATTTTCATAAATTAGCTGAATTAGGTGATTCTGATCCTGGTGTATTGGCCTTATTTTCTGATAGTACTAATGTTGAAAGGGAGGGGTTTACCCTTTCGGAAAAGGTTGTGGGAAATACAGTTGATGAGATTTTCAGGGGAGCAAGAGACAGAATTGTACTGGCTACCTTTGCATCAAATATTCATCGCGTACAGCAGGTTATCAATGCTGCCATGAAGTACAATCGTAAAGTAGCTTTCACAGGTAGAAGTATGATTAATAATGTGGAAATAGCGAGGAATCTCGGATATTTAAATATACCCGAAGATATGATTATTAATATCAGAAGTGTATCAAATTATCCAGATAATCAAATTGTACTCCTGACCACTGGAAGTCAGGGAGAACCCATGGCTGCTTTAACAAGGATGGCAAGAGGAGATCATTATCACATCAATATACGTAAGGGTGATACAGTTATTATCTCAGCTTCGGCTATACCCGGGAACGAAAGATTAGTAGGTCAGACCATCAATCAGCTCTTTAAAAGAGGGGCTAATGTAATTTATGAAGATGTCTCCGGTGTTCATGTTTCAGGACATGCAAGCCAGGAAGAACTAAAGTTGATGATGAATCTTGTTAAGCCAAAATATTTTGTGCCAACACATGGTGAATACAGGCATCTGAATAGACATGCTGCACTGGCCCGTGAAAATGGTATTCCGGAAGAGAATATATATATTGCTGAAATAGGAGATAAAATTCATTTTAGTGAAAATAGTGTTCGAAAAGCTGAGAATGTTCAGGCTGGTAGTGTATTTGTAGATGGTTTAGGTGTTGGCGATGTAGGGAATATTGTATTACGAGATCGAAGAGTTCTTTCAGAAGATGGTATCCTTATTGTAGTTGTTACAATTGATAATCATGGAAACATCCTTTCGGGGCCTGATATCGTTACCCGTGGATTTGTATACATCAGAGAATCCGAAGAACTAATTGCAGAAGCAACATCTCGACTGGAAGAAAAACTGAAAGAATGCGAGAAGAATAATATTGCGGAATGGTCAGTATTAAAAAGTAAAATTAGAGATACATTGAATGATTATATATATAAGAAAATCAAACGTAATCCAATGATTCTTCCAATAATTATGGAGGTATAAACGTTACTAAGGCTGGTCTACAAGATCAGTCTTTTCTTTAATTTATCTTGACTTTACTATATAAGTTTGATATAGTTTAATAAAATATTAATATATCCTTTAAACTGATCCAGAGAGGTTGGGAAGGGTAAAAGTATAATAGTGTTTTTTCCTGAATAAAATGAATCGGGATGAGATTATATTATATTTTATCATCAATAAATTAGATTAATTTAACCTCTTACTTTCTGGTAAGAGTTTTTTTATGCAGTAATTTAATTATTTAAATGATTATGGGCGGACTAGATAAGGGGGGTTTGTTATAGTGGCTTTGAATAGAAAAGATTTTCTAGGTCTTTATAATGTTAGCGCAGAAGAGATTAATGAAATACTGACAACGGCTGAAGCTATGAAAGAGATCTTTACACGTAGTGTAAAGAAGATACCAACACTCCGTGGTAAAACAATTGTAAATTTATTTTTTGAACCAAGCACAAGGACAAGATCATCATTTGATCTTGCTGCAAAGAGACTCAGCGCAGATGTTATGAGTATCTCTAAAAGTAGTAGTAGTGTAGTCAAGGGCGAGACACTAATTGATACAGCACGCACGCTGGAGGTAATGGGTGCAGATGTAGTTGTTGTCAGACATAGTGTGCCTGGTGCCGCTGAATTTTTGTCTAAGAATCTTGCGGCCAGCGTACTGAATGCTGGAGATGGTGCACATGCGCATCCGACTCAGGCTTTACTTGATCTTTATACAATTAAAGAACACTTAAGAAATATAGAGGGACTTAAGGTGCTTATTGTGGGAGATATCATGCACAGTAGGGTTGCCCGATCAAACATCTGGGGACTAACAAAACTAGGAGCAGAGGTGCGGGTTGTAGGTCCAGCTACATTGATACCACGTGAGATAAAAAATATGGGAGTCGAAGTATATACAGATATTGATCAGGCACTGAAGGGTGTAGATGTTGTGAATATACTGAGAATACAGCAGGAGAGACAGGCCAGAGGATTATTTCCTTCTATACGGGAATACAGACAGTTTTATGGGATTAGCGAAGAACGTCTGAGTGTATTGCAACAGGATGTGTTGGTTTTACATCCCGGTCCAATGAATAGAGGGATTGAGATAGAAAGTGCAGTTGCTGATAGCGAAAATTCTGTAATTACTCAGCAGGTAACTAATGGCGTTGCAATCAGAATGGCGCTCCTTTATTTATTGGTAGGGAGGAATGTAGAAGATGAAAATATTAATTAAGAATGCAAGTATTGTTGATCCGGTCAATAATTTATCAGGAAAATATGACATACTTATAGATGGTAAATATATAGCCGAAATTGATGACAGCATAGAAATAGATAATTTGAAAATAGATAAAAACAATATTCAAATAATTGATATACAGGGTAAATATCTTTTGCCAGGCCTAATCGATATGCATGTTCATTTAAGAGAACCCGGTTATGAGGATAAGGAAACGATTAAGACAGGTTGTGAAGCGGCTGCGGCAGGGGGATTTTCAACAGTAGCCTGTATGCCGAATACTAAACCTGTTGCCGATAACCCCTCTACTGTTGAATATATAAAGTCAAAGGCAGAAGAAGCCCTGGTAAAAGTCATACCTATCGGAAGTATTACCAAAAATAGTGAAGGTAATGAGCTGGCAGAGATAGGATTTCTTAAGGATGCAGGGGTCAGGGGTTTATCTGATGATGGTAACCCGGTAATGAATTCAGAAATAATGAGAAGGGCAATGGAGTATGCTGATAGCTTTGGTCTGCCGATAATTAGTCACTGTGAAGATGAAAACCTCGCTGGTGATGGTGTAATGAATGAGGGATATAATTCGACTATACTGGGTTTAAAACCGATACCCGCTGTAGCTGAAGAAGCCATGATATCACGGGATATTTTACTTGCAGAATTTACTGGAGTACACTTGCATATTGCACATATGAGCACAAAACGAGGGGTAGAGATGTTAAAAGAGGCCAAAAAGAAGGGTGTCAGAGTGACTGCCGAAGTTACTCCACATCATTTGATTTTTGACGACAGCCTGGTTAAGGGATATAATCCTGATACAAAGGTAAATCCACCTCTTCGCAGCAGAGAAGATCTAGAATCCCTGCAGGAAGCTGTTAGAGAGGGTATAATAGACGTTATTGCTACAGATCATGCCCCTCATACTTTTGAAGATAAACTTGGAGAATATGACTATGCTGCTTTTGGTATATCTGGACTTGAAACAGCTCTTTCTTCACTATATAGTGAGTTGATACTAAAAAATAAACTTCAACTTGAAGATCTGGTTATGCTGATGGGTGTTAATCCTGCAGGAATACTTGGTCTTGATTATCCCGGTATAAAAGAGGGAGCAGTTGCTGATCTAATAGTATTTGATAGTGAAAAAGATTGGACTGTAGAAAAGAAAATGTTAAAATCAAAGGGAAAGAATACCCCCTTTGCTGGGAAAACTCTAAAGGGGAAAGTACAACTGACAATAGTCGATGGAAAAATTGTATATAATGATCAAGATGGTAAAGGGGAATTAATATATGACAATAATTAATATAAAAAATAATAGTCAAGTCACTGAGGAATATTTTCTAATGGAATTAGATGCCCCAAATCTTGTGGATAAAACAGAGCCTGGTCAGTTTTTTAATCTGCGCTTTAACAATGGGCGAAGCTATGATCCCTTGCTGCGCAGGCCTTTAAGTGTACATGATCTAAATAAAAAAACAGGCAGTATTTTATTGCTATATCGCCTTGTTGGAAGAGGCACAGAGTTACTTAGTAAATATAAAGCAGGCGAAAGTCTGGATATACTGGGTCCTCTTGGCAGTGGATTTGATGTATCTCTGGAGAAAAAAAAGATATTAATTATAGGTGGTGGGATGGGTATTGCTCCACTGTATTATTTAACAAAAAAACTATTAGCTGATACAGGCAAATCAGGAAATCACCTTACTATCTTACTTGGAGGTAATAGTAAAGAAGACCTGGGGTATTTTGCAGAAAGATTTGAAGGAATTAAGACGGGAATTGATGCTTCTCTGGAAACCGATATAAGATATACAACAATTGATGGTAGTTTAGGTGAAATGGGAAATGTCATTGAACTCTGGGAAAAATTGTTCCGCTTTGATTATGATTATCTTTATACCTGTGGTCCTGTTCCGATGCTTGTTCATGTCCAGGAGTTGGCCGGACGCTATAACATAGATGGTCAGGTCTCTCTGGAAGAGAGGATGGGCTGTGGAATTGGACTTTGTCTCTCCTGTGTCTGCAAGACAGATAAAGGTAATCAGAGAATATGTAAAGAAGGCCCTATATTCCCTCTGCAGAGTGTGAATTTCAATATAGAATCTGGATGTGATTGTAATGAGTAAAAAAACTCAAGCAGACATAAATGCTGTTTCAGAAAAGATTATTTCAGATAAGACTTTTACAGATAAGACTGTAGACTTATCCACAAGATTGGCTTCGCTGAAATTGAATAACCCTTTAATAACAGCTTCTGGAACCTGTGGTTTTGGTGAGGAACTGGTGGACTTTATTGACATTGAAAAACTTGGTGCAATTACAGTAAAAGGAATTACAGTTAATCCTCGTGAAGGAAACTCAACACCAAGGATTGTAGAAACAGCTGCAGGTTTATTAAATTCAATTGGATTAGAAAACCCTGGGATAGAGAAATTTATTAATGAAAAGCTATCAATTTTTAAAAAATATAATGTCCCCATAATCGTAAATATATCAGGGCATTCGCTGGATGATTTTTCCTATCTAGCTGATAAGTTAGCACCATATGATGAGATCGCTGCTCTAGAGGTCAACGTATCCTGTCCCAATATTGCGGGTGGAGGTATGACTTTTGGAACAGATCCTGAATTGATATATAGTGTAACTGAAGGTGTAAGGGAAGTTTATGATGGAACAGTTATAGTAAAACTCTCACCAAATGTAACAAATATAGTTGAAATGGCAAGAGCAGCCGAAGATGCAGGTGCAGATATAGTGTCCCTGATTAATACATTACTTGGCATGAAGATTGATGTAAATAAACGGAGGCCTGAACTGGGGAATATATTTGGAGGTCTCTCCGGTCCTGCAATAAAACCAGTTGCTTTACGAATGGTTTATCAGGTTGCATCAAGTATTAAGATACCAATTATCGGTATGGGTGGAATCATGTCTGGCAATGATGCCCTTGAATTCTTGATGGCTGGAGCAAACGCAGTTTCAGTAGGTACTGCCACAATGATAGACCCTGAACTACCTATCAAAATTATCGCTGAGCTTGAAGATTATATGCAGGTAAATAATTTAAAAACGATTGATGATATAATTGGTGCTGCACAGATATAGAATTAAAATTTATATTTTTTTAACATAATATATTTGTCTACTGATTCTACAGAGATGTAGAATCTTTTTATTTTCTATCAATAAATAGCTTGTAAAGTAAGAAAATGTTATCTATTAATTAAGAATTATCCTTGAAATCGTTATCTATAGGTAGTATTATTGAATTGTCTGAAATAATTATTTCAAGTATTGAGGTGAAAATTATAATATACTTAATCTGGTTTATAATAATTATTTTATTTATCGGCAGTTTAATAGGAGTTATTTTGCCTTTTATTCCTGATACCATTCTATTATGGATAGCTTATTTGATTTATGAAATTTCTGTTCCGGGTAAAGCTCTCCCTTTTTCCTTCTGGTCAGGTATGTTATTATTATCTGCTTTAATTCTGTCATCTGATTTTTTAGCAAATGTCTATTTTGTAAAGAAACATGGAGGCTCCAGATTGGCTATGCTGGGTGCTGCAGTTGGGTTAATACTTGGAACTATTTTCATGGGGCCAATAGGTATCTTAGTAGGACCATTTCTATTAGTATTTATAATAGCATATCTGGAGAAGAAAGACAGTAATAAAGCAGTCAAAATTGGGGCTGCTACAATTCTTGCTTTTTTCAGTAGCAGCATTGTGAAGATTTTTCTTCAAGTAATAATGATTATCTGGTTCCTGATATTGGTATTATAATCAAATACATAATAAACGTCTTTCATGATAATACTAATCCTTGATACTATATCAAGGAGTGGTTTTATGTTCAATAATTTTAAAGAGTCAGGCAAGAATCTAAAAACGTATGATAGAAATAGTAATGAAGGGATATTAAAACAGCAGAGTTCACCTCCCCAACCACAGGTTAACCCTGCGCCATCGCAACCAGGCCAGTCACCTCCGGGTCAGCCTCCTGGACAAATCCCGCCAGGGCAGACACCTGGAGGGCCGGGGCAGCCAACAACAGGTTCTGATCAAAGCAAAAAAACAAACTTACAGTCTATTAAGCAACTCGGGGAGAGTAGCCCTCCGGAAGAGATCAAAAGTGATATACATACTATACCAATCGTTGGTCAGATAGAGGGGCATCTGGTACTGCCTCCCAAGAATAAGACTACAAAGTATGAGCATATTATTCCTCAATTAGTTGCTGTCGAGGAAAACCCAAATATAAAGGGATTAATGATTATCCTGAATACTGTTGGTGGAGATATTGAGGCAGGTCTTGCTATATCAGAAATGATAAGCAGTATGAACAAACCAACTGTCTCTATCGTACTGGGGGGAGGTCACAGTATCGGAGTTCCTATTGCCGTTGCAACTGACCATTCATATATTGTTGCTACTGCCAGTATGACAGTACATCCGATCAGATTAACAGGTATGGTTATTGGTGTTCCTCAGACGTATGAATACCTGGATAAAATGCAGGACAGGGTAATACAGTTTGTAAAAGAACATTCCAGGATTTCGGAGGAAGATTTTCGCGAATTAATGTTTAGAACTGGTGAACTTGTCAGGGATGTCGGTACAGTATTGATTGGTAAAGAAGCTGTGAATTGCGGTATCATCGATGATGTAGGTGGGTTAAGTCTGGCCATACAGCGTTTAAGGCAATTAATCAGGGAAAGGGAAGAAGGGATAAATCTTGATTAATTATTCTATTTATCCACCTGAAGTAGTATTTGCTGATTATGATGATTTTGAGGCCAATTTCGAGGAAATAACACTGAACAGTAATATCAAATTACTTGTCGAACGTATAGACAAAAAAAGTGTAAAAATTGCTCAAATTATATCATCAG
This sequence comes from Halanaerobiales bacterium, assembly GCA_046546395.1. GTDB lineage: Bacteria > Bacillota > Halanaerobiia > Halanaerobiales > DTU029 > JBDNGI01. Next base: position 20,784 of record JBKGXW010000007.1, on the reverse strand, counting down.
ATCCTCAGAGTTATTTAAGGGAAGAGATACAACCAGGTACTATACTGGAAACTAATTTGCAGTTTTCATAAAAGCAGAATGTACTCAGTAAGTTGTAATTAATAAATGCTGGAATATACTTGCAAATATGATAATATAGATGATAAAATTATAATGTTAAGCATAGTTATATTTAGAGAGATACAAGTAATAGTAGTTCTGTGTTTGCTTTTTACAGTAAGCAGAGAGGTGAAATATAACTATGCATATTTTTTTGTCCGGGTTATTTCTATTTCTTTTTGGTCTGGAGGGCGGCAAGTGGTCTATCAAGAAGGCTTCCTCTGAACGCTTACGTATATTAATGATTTCTTTGGATAATAATGTTATAATAGCACTGGTAACTGGTGTTATAATTACCGCTGTTATGCAAAGTAGTAGTGCTCTTTCGGTTATATTAATAGGTTTCATTGAAGCCCGGTTCTTGAAATTAAAAACCGCTATTTGTATTTTATTGGGTGCAAATATTGGTACTACATTTACCGTGCAACTTATTTCTTTACCGATTTTAAGATATTATCCTTACTTAATATTAATTGGACTGATAATAATTACAATAGGGATGTTTATAAACAGTAAGTTGATTTATACAGGATTCAGTTTTGTCTTTTTTGCAGTAGTTTTTGCAGGGCTTGTAATAATGACTGATTTCTTCAAATCAGAAAGTATGAGGCAGACTATACTAAGCATCTTGAAATATTCTGATACTAGTATATATTATGGAATATTAATAGGTGGATTTACAACCGCTATAGTCCAGAGTAGTAGTGCTGTAACTGGTATTACTGTAAGCCTGGGTATTAATAATCTGATCACTATTAAATCTGCTATTGCAATTGCCCTTGGTAGTAATGTGGGTACCTGTATAACAGCATTTCTGGCAAGTATAAATGCTGGTAGGGTTTCCAGGGCAATGGCCAGAGGACATTTTGTGTTTAATCTGATAGGAGTACTTGCGGTATTACCGATTTTCCCTGTTTTTATATATATAGTCGTCAATACCAGTGATATACTGGTGCGTCAGATTGCCAATGCACATACTATCTTTAACATATTTAATGTAATTATATTCTTGCCATTTTTAAATACTTTTATTAGTTTGATCGGAGGAGATGATGATGGAAATATTTAAGATAATTATTCTAGGAATTATACAGGGGGTTACTGAGTTCCTGCCAATCAGTAGTTCTGGTCACCTGGCCATTTCCCAATATTTACTGGGTATAGATACTGATCAGCTAACCCTTACAGTAGTACTTCATTTTGGTACAGTTATTCCAGTTATACTCATTTACTGGGAAGATGTAAAGGATATCTTATTATTTAAGAAAAAGAAAAGGCGGCTGAGCTGGTTGATACTTGTTGCAATTATACCTACTGGCATTATAGGGTTTTTATTTGAGGATTTTATTGAGGGAATTTTTTCTTCAGTACTTACAGTAGGTATAATGTTATTAATAACAGGTCTGTTAATATATCTCACAGAAAAGCTTAGTAGGGTTAAAATGAATATGGATGATATGAAAGAACATAATGCACTGATAGTTGGTATTGCGCAGGGGCTGGCTATTATACCTGGCATATCACGTTCAGGTACCACAATTGTTTCATCTCTCTTGCAGGGGCTTGACCGTGAGTCTGCAGCAAAGTTCTCTTTTCTGGTATCAGTACCGGTAATAGCAGGTGTTGGTCTGCTGAAATTGAAAGATGTACTGACAGTGGGATTAGTACAACTGAGCTGGTTCAGCCTTCTGATTGGATTTCTGGTTTCGGCAATTTCCGGGTATTTTGCCATTAAGTATCTACTTCATATATTGAAAAAAGGAAGCCTTGTTATTTTCGCATATTATTGTTGGGGTATTGGCCTGATAGTAATCTTTAGTCAACTGGCAGGAATATTATAGATGATGTAGAAATTATAAAGAGAAGGGTAATTATAGGGGTGAATGAGTATGCCTAAAACGGCAAGTAAAAATAATAAAAAGCAGAAACAGAATAATATAAATGATGTATTGATTGAGAAAAGGAAAAATGAAATAATCGGAATACTTCTAATAGCACTGGCTATCCTGAGTGCAATTGCGTTATATACAGATACTGCCGGCTATGTAGGTAGAAAACTATCTGGTATTTATCATTATATAATTGGTGACGGCTCATTCGTATTTCCTGTACTGTTTCTACTCTGGGGCATCACACTGGTTAGGTTGAAAGGACTTCGTATAAATAGTAGACTGGTTGGGTTTATACTGGCTTATATCTGTATAATGACGATTATACATACTTATCAATACAGTGCTTTTCCTACGGAAGCAGCCTTTCTGGGACAGGGTGGTGGCTTAATCGGAGGAGGAATATCCTATCTTTTTATGGGACTCTTTGGTTATATTGGTTCTTTTGTTATCCTGGGTGCCATAGTATTGATCGGACTCTTACTTGGATTTGATGTTCATCTAATCTCAATTTTGAAAAATATAAAGGATTATTTTGTTTCTATAATAAATAGAATTAAGATGTTTTTTGAAAAAAGATCAGCTGCAAGACGTGAGAAGAAAAAGGCTGGCTGTTCTGGTGAGAAAGAATCAGCTGAGAAAGTGGACAGGCTTTCAGATAATTCATATAAACAATATGAAGAAAGTGCACTTTTTACTGATAATGAATTAGCGAGGTCCACTGATAATCAGGATGATATAAGTATTGATGAATTCTTCGCTGAAGATTTTGTGGAGGATAAATCAGTAGAAACAGCTAGTTTTAATACTAAATCAGGAAAACCCAGTAAAACAGTTTCAAATGTATCGGTAGTTAAAGATGAGAATAAGGATAAAGCACGCGAAGAAAATAATATTGATTATGAGGATTATCTCCTGCCATCAATAAAATTATTGAAAGATACCCGATTAAGTAGAGATAAACCCGGTAATAAGTCAAATATACTGGAAGAAACACTGCAGAGTTTTGGTGTTAAGGCCAAGGTACTTAAAGTGAACCATGGTCCTACCATAACCAGGTATGAAGTGCAGCCTGCTTCAGGGGTAAAAGTAAGTAAGATTGTTAGTCTGGCAGATGATATAGCACTGGCTCTGGCTGCACCAGGTGTAAGAATTGAGGCGCCGATACCAGGTAAAGCTGCTGTTGGTGTAGAAGTGCCTCATATGAAAGATATCACCGTAAGATTGAGAGATATTATTTCATCAAGTGAATTTAGTGATACTGACGGCAAATTACTACTTGCTCTTGGTATGGGGATAGATGGCAAACCAATTGTAACGAATCTTGCTAAAATGCCCCACCTGCTGGTTGCCGGCGCTACTGGTTCGGGTAAAAGTGTTTGTGTGAATACAATAATCACAAGTATTCTTTATAATGCAACACCTGATGAGGTAAAACTTTTACTAATAGACCCGAAAAAAGTTGAATTGAGTGTATACCAGGGTTTACCACATCTTTTTGCACCTGTTGTTACTGATCCGAAAAAAGCAGCAAGTGTACTGAAGCTTGTTGTTGATGAAATGGAGAGTCGATATGAACTTTTCTCTGGAAGTGGAACCAGAGGAATAGAATCATATAATAAAAAGATGGATAAAGAGGAACAACTACCATATATAGTTGTAATTATTGATGAGTTATCAGATTTGATGATGGTGTCAGCAAGTGATGTTGAGGACAATATTTGCCGTCTGGCTCAGATGGCCAGGGCTGCAGGTATTCATCTGGTGATTGCAACTCAACGGCCTTCTGTAGATGTTATTACTGGATTGATTAAGGCCAATATACCGAGTCGTATTTCTTTTGCGGTTTCTTCACAGACTGATTCAAGAACAATTCTGGATATGGGTGGTGCTGAAAAACTGCTTGGAAAAGGTGATATGCTTCTTGCTCCAGCAGGCACACAGAAACCACAGCGAGTCCAGGGAGCATTTATAGACAATGATGAAATTACACGGATAGTTGATTTTGTCAAAAACCAGGCTAATCCAGATTATATCTTTGATCTTGAAGACATCAATGAAGTAAAAATTGAAATGGAAAGTGATGATGAAAGAGATGAGTTATATAAAGAAGCCGTCAAACTGGTGGTGAATTACCGTGCCTCCATATCTATGCTGCAGAGGAGATTGCATGTTGGACATTCAAGGGCTGCCCGGATGATTGATATGATGGAAGAGGATGGAATAGTAGGTCCCTATGCAGGTAGTAAGGCTAGAGAAGTTTTAATAACCCCAGATGAATTGGAAGATTACTTAAATGCAAATAATACGAAAGATAATAATAATTTCGAAGAGAATGAAGAGATTCAGTAATAGATTAGTCTAAATTTTTATTTTATAACTATTTAACAAGTATTGGCAGAAAAAAATAGAACAAGGGGGTTAATAATGGAGCATGCTAATTATGCGGTAGAAATGTATAATATTACAAAAAAATTTCCTGGTGTTATTGCCAATGATTCAGTAGATTTTAAGCTTGAAAAAGGCGAAATCCATGCACTTCTGGGTGAGAATGGAGCTGGTAAAACTACCCTGATGAAATGTTTATATGGCTTATACCAGATTGATGATGGTAGAATACTGGTTAATGGTCAGGAACTCGAAATGAGCAGTCCCAGTGTTGCGATTGTTCATGGAATCGGAATGGTACATCAACATTTTATGCTGGTTCCGCCTTTTACTGTTACAGAAAATATTGTTCTTGGTAGTGAACCAGGTAGTTATGGTGTTTTAGATAAAAAAAAGGCTTTGGATGATGTTATAAAAATATCAGAACAATATGGTTTAAATGTTGACCCTGAGGCAAAAGTACAGGATATTTCTGTAGGAATGCAGCAGAGGGTTGAAATATTGAAAGCCCTATATAGAGGGGCTGATATACTGATTCTGGATGAACCTACTGCTGTGCTTACACCCCAGGAAGTAGATGAATTAATAGCTATTATGAAAAGTCTGACAGATGAAGGTAAATCTATTATATTTATTACACATAAGTTAAAAGAAGTTAAGAAAATATCAGATAAGGTTACCGTTATCCGTAGGGGCAAAGTGATCGATACAGTTGAGACAAATACAGCTACTACCAGTGATCTGGCAAAGATGATGGTAGGACGTGAGGTTGTATTAAGAGTTGAAAAAGGAGAAGCTAAGCCTGGAGAAATAATTCTGGAAGCTAATAATCTCAAAGCAAAAAATGATCGTAATCTTACAGCGCTAAATGGTGTTTCATTCAAAGTAAAGCGTGGAGAAATTTTGGGAGTAGCCGGTGTTGAGGGAAACGGACAATCTGAACTGACAGAGGTGCTCAATGGGCTACGCAAACTTGAAGAGGGAAGTATAGTATTTAAGGGTCAGGATATTTCAGATTATTCAAGCAAAGAGATAATAGAAGCCGGGGTATCTTATATACCTGAGAATCGTTTAACACGAGGGTTGATTGTAAACTTCAGTCTATATGAGAATATGATTCTTGGTGACCATTACCGACTTCCCTATGCAAATGGCTGGAGAATTAATTATAGTAAGGTAAGGAAGGAAACCAGAAAATTAATTGATGAATTCGATGTAAGGACGCCAAATGAAAGTATACTGGCAAAATCATTATCTGGAGGAAATCAGCAGAAGGTTATAATTGCTCGAGAATTTGCAAGAGAACATGATTTATTAATAGCTGCTCAACCTACCCGCGGTGTTGATGTAGGCGCTATTGAATTTATCCATAAAAGGATAATAGAGCAGAGGGATTCTGGGAAAGCTGTTCTGCTTATCTCCCTTGAACTTGATGAAATATTATCATTGAGTGACAGGATTGCTGTGATGTATGAGGGAGAAATTGTAGAGATTCTGGACAGTAAAGATGCAACAGAGGATAAGCTGGGACTTCTGATGGCCGGAGCAACAAAAAAAGCAATGGGTGGTGGAGTATAAATGGCTGATGAAAAAAACAAAACTGTAGATCAGAGCAAACTTTTTTCTGATTATAAAGGTTATTTTTCTGCAATATATGTACCTGTTCTGGCGGTTGTTCTGGGATTAATAATTGGAGCCTTTGTAATGATGGTTATCGGAAAGGATCCCTTCAGGGCATACAGTGTTCTATTTAGCAGTTCTCTGGGGAGTCCGCGTGCAATTCTCAATACCCTTATGAAGTCTACGCCGTTGATTTTTACTGGTCTGGCTGTAGCTTTCGCTTTCAGGTGTGGGCTTTTCAATATTGGTGGAGATGGTCAATTTTTGATTGCATATATAGTAACTGCTTACATTGGCTACAGAGTTGGTCTGCCTGGATTCCTGCATATACCACTGGCATTAGTAGTTGGTGCTACCGCTGGTGGACTATGGGGTGGACTGGCTGGATATCTGAAGGCAAAATTTGGTGTCCATGAAGTTATCAGTACTATTATGTTGAATTATATAGCTTTACATTTAAATACATATATAATTATACAGTTATCTGGTGGTAGGGCGGCCAAAACACCTGTAATTGCAGAATCTGCAAAGTTATGGAGGCCATTTGCTATAAGTAGATTTAATACAAGCTTTCTAATTGCTATTATCGCATCTCTAAGTATATATTTTATACTCTGGAAAACAACTACAGGATATGAGGTAAGAGCAGTTGGGTTGAACCCGTCTGGCGCAGAATATGGAGGAATCAATATATCTCGCAAAACGATTTTAACTATGTTTATTAGTGGTGCACTTGCAGGTCTGGCGGGTTCCACACAGGTCCTTGGATTGGAATTTAAGGCCCTGCAATTATCAGCTTTTACAGGACTTGGTTTTACAGGAATTGCTGTTGCACTGGTTGGTAAAAATCATCCAATTGGTGTAATATTAAGTGCCTTTTTATTTGGAATTCTGGCACAGGGGGCTAATCAGATGCAGAACCTTGCTAATGTACCCAAAGAGGTAGTAGAGATAATTCAGGCTATTATAATTTTCTTTGTAGCAATAGAGTATTTATTTAAGATTATTCAAAAAAGGATGAACGAAGAAAAAGAAAGGGAGATTGCCGATGCTAGAAATTAACCTGAGTTCCATAATAAACTTATTACAATCTACTTTGAGAATGGCTACTCCTCTGATATTTGCTGCACTTGGTGGTGTTTTCTCTGAAAGATCAGGGGTAATAAACATCGCTCTTGAAGGTATAATGTTAATCGGTGCTTTTGCTGCCATGTTATTCTCCCACTTAACAGGTAATCCCTGGATAGGTGTTCTGGCTGCGATCGCTACAGGACTGATTATTTCCTACTTTCATGCAGTGGCTTCAATTGAATTTCGTGCGAATCAGGTTGTAAGTGGAACGGCTATAAATATTTTTGCTGCAGGTATAGTTGTATTTTTGCTGAAAATAATATTTAGTGCAGATGTTTCGCCAAATGTAAAAACAGTGAGAGAATTATCAATTCCTCTTATAAGGGATATACCCTATCTTGGTAATCTAATTGGTAAACATGTTCCATTTGTTTATCTGGCTTTTATTTTCGTTTTCTTATCATACTGGGTATTATGGAAGACTTCTTTTGGACTGCGGATTAGAGCTGTTGGAGAACATCCTGAAGCTGCTGATAGTGTGGGGATAAATGTTAAGGCTATCAGATATAGTGCTGTATTGATCAGTGGTGCTCTGGCTGGTATTGCTGGTTCGTCATTATCCGTGGGATTTATTGGTTTATTTGAAGATGGTGTTATTTCAGGAAGAGGATTTATTGCACTGGCAGCCATGATATTTGGTAGGTGGACACCACAGGGTGCTATGTATGCTGCTTTATTGTTTGGGTTTGCACAGGCCCTTCAAATGTTGGCCCAGACACTAGGAATTACATTTATTCCAGGATCATTTTTATTAATGCTGCCATATGTATTAACTATACTTGCTTTAACAGGAATTGTAGGTACTGCCAAAGCACCAGCAGCTGATGGAGAACCCTATATAAAAGAACAGTAATTTTTAGTAAAATCCAAAAATATACTATTTTGTTATTTCATATATAAAATTATTCTGTGTTAAATATACTAAAGTATTATATAAAGCTACAAAAAAGGATTTCCTGATGTCATATAGAAATATATATATATTGAAGATATTTGTCAATATATATTGTTTTGAAAATATGTTTCAGGGCAAATACGTAATTTGCTCAGTATAACTTTTGTTTAATATAGCTTTTTTATAAACTAAGCATATTATATGTTTTTGGTGTAAGTAAATGTTTTTTAGAAGTGAAAGGAGGGGTTTTATTGACAATAGGGGAAAAGCTTAAGGGAGCCAGAGAAGAGAAAGGACTTACTCTTAGACAGGTACAGGAGAGCATCAAAATTCGCACCAGATATCTGGAAGCACTTGAAAACGATAGTTTTGATGTGATCCCCGGGGAAGCTTACGTCAGGGCTTTTATTAAAGGATATGCAAATTTTCTTGGCCTTGATCATATTGAGATGCTGGATCAATATGATAAGATAAAAGCTGAAAAAGAAAGAAAAATAGAAGAAATGAATGAAGAAAAGCAAACAGAATCATCGAAAAGAGGTATATTCCATAAAAGTATATTTATAAAAACAATAATAATTATAGTATTTATTACAGCAATTTTTTTTCTAATTTATAATATATTTATAGTAAATGGGGCTCAAAATGATACTAATAGAGTATCAACAGAAGAGATAGTTCAAACTATGACTGATGCAGGTAATCAAACCGATATTTCTAATGGGTCTTCTGAGAATGATAGTACTATTAATGCAGAAAGTACTGTTGATAATGATGATTCTGTGAATATCAATAATAACAACACAGAAATTTCCGATTTAGAATCTGAGTCCAATCCGGGTTTTGAGACAAATCAGGGAAACGATATTAATACCAGCTCTGAAGATACTGTGATTGATGATACGGAGTTAACCATTAGCAATGCAGATGAAAATGGATATGATAATCCAGAGAATCAGGGTAATACAGGTACTGAGAGTAACACAGGTAATGAGGAGGATGATGAGAATGTTGGGAGTTCCTCAGATAGGAATAAGCAGATAGACGAAATAGACCGGGATTTAGAACTGGATATAATAGCAATAGATAAAAGCTGGATTCAAATATTGGTTGATGAACAAAAAGTATATGAGGGCATAATGGAAAAAGGTGAAAGCCAGAATTACAAATATAGCGATAATATATCTATGAAAATAGGTAATGCTGCTGGAATACAGGTGAGAAAAGAAAATCAATTGATGGGACCATGGGGTGAAGAAGGAGAAGTCATAAAGAAAACTATAGAGGATTAAAGCGGTCATTTAATATTGACCGTCTTTTTTTTATACTTTCAGACGAAGAGTCTGAGACCAATCTATGAAAACTTTTTAATTCAATCTTGCTAATAAATTATTGTAGTGGTAATATATTTTATCGAGTGTATATAAGTGTTAAGTTTAATTTGAAATAATTAATCAGCGTAATAAAAAAACACAGCAATTCACTGTGTTTTGTGGTGGAGGGGGAAGGATTCGAACCTTCGTAGGCATCGCCGGCAGATTTACAGTCTGCTCCCTTTAGCCACTCGGGCACCCCTCCGTATTTAGATATTAGAATTTGGATGTTGGAGCTTAGAAGAAAACACCTTTTTTCTACTCCGTAAGAAATAGACTTCTAACTTTTAAATTAGCATTATTTGAAAGTTAGAAGAAAGTTTTTATCCAATCTTTAACTTCTGACCTTCAACTTCGCTCTTTTGGCACCCTCAAGGGGATTCGAACCCCTGCCGCCAGGATGAAAACCTGGTGTCCTGGACCCCTAGACGATGAGGGCATATTTTAAATGGTCGGGCTGCTCAGATTTGAACTGAGGGCCCCCTGTTCCCAAAACAGGTGCGCTACCAAACTGCGCCACAGCCCGACAACAAGATTTAGTATATAATATAATTTTGATTAGGTCAAAGTAGAAAATGACTATTATCGGTTATTAACAGCAATTATATCATTAAATCAGCGTTATTCTTCACAAAACAGGGCTTTATTACATATATATAAATATGATAAAATATGTTAAAATAATATTTAGACATATGTATTAAAATAAGAATACTATAAGGTACAGGTGATAATGTGAAAATACTTTTAACAAATGATGATGGGATATATGCAGATGGTATCAGGGCGTTAGCCGAGGTATTGATTAAAAAGAATCACAGGGTTTTTCTGGCGGCACCAGATCGAGAAAGGAGCGCGGCAGGACACTCGATTACTATTATAGATCCACTGAGAGCGCGTAAAGTTAATATTGGTATAGATGATCTGTCATGTTATAAAGTCAGTGGTACTCCTGCAGATTGTGTAAAACTTGGACTTGAAAAATTAATTGATTTTACACCGGATTTAGTAATATCAGGTATAAATGCAGGGCCAAACCTGGGATATGATGTACTCTATTCTGGTACAGTTTCGGCTGCAATTGAAGGATGGATGGTTGGTTTTAATTCAATTGCTGTTTCACTGGATATTAGAGCCAGGAGGAATTTCATAGAAGCAGCTATTTTTCTTGATAAAACAATTCAAAAAATTAATTTTGATATTATACCTGAAACAGTTCTCTTAAATATAAATATTCCTGATATAGAAGAAACAGAAATTAAAGGAACAAAAATTACTAGACTAGGAACCAGTTTATATGATGATACCTTTGAAGAGAGACTTGACCCAACTGGAAATAAGTATTACTGGTTAACAGGAGGGAACGGTAGAGATGAGAAATCATGCGATACAGATATCTGGTCTATTAAGAATAACTATATTTCAATAACCCCTCTGAAAATAGATTTAAATAATTATGATGTTATGGAAGTTTTAAAGAAAGAAAATCATTAATATATACATTAATGTTCTCCCTGAATAATATATAATATTATAAGGGGGGATATTATGTTTGATGGTAATAATACTGAAAAGAGTATAAACAATCTGGTTATCTTTAAAGGGGTTTTTATAGGGGTTATTATCCTACTCATTACTACAGCGATTATGGCGCTTTTCTCTGGATTATTATTCCGAATGAGTTCCAGTAATCTAAATATCTTATTACTTTTTGTCAATTTCTTTATATTAACCTATGTAGGCTTTTATGTAGCCAGGGAGGTTGATAAGAATGGTTGGTTAAATGGTGGTCTTGCAGGAATTATTTACATGATACTGCTAATTCTAATAGGATCAATTAGTATGCCAGTATCTCTGATCAATGTATTGTTAATGGCCGTACTTGGCTTAGTAATAGGCAGTATAGGTGGTATTATAGGTATTAATCTGAAATAAATAATATATAGTTAATCTTACCTACATAAAGAAACCTCCATAGAGGAAACTTAATAATGGGAGGTGATAAAATATTGCTATAGATGCCCTTGATATTGAATTATTACCTCATCAGCGCGATACAATAAGACGAGTCATTGATGAGATGAATGGAAAAGCTATTCTTGCGGATGAAGTAGGTCTTGGGAAAACAATAGAAGCAGGGATGATTATACGGGAATATATGGAGAAAGGACTTGTAAAGAAGTTCTTAATTCTGGTTCCTGCTTCACTTGGTTTTCAATGGACAAATGAAATGGTTAAAAAGATAAACATTAATGATATATTTTTCAATAGAAAAGGGAGGGCCTGGGATTATTTTGATCACCAGATTGCTTCATTAGATATGGCGAAAAGGAAAGAACATGCTCAATATCTAAATGAGATTGACTTTGATATGGTTATAGTTGATGAAGCTCACCGTCTTAAAAATAGGGAAACCATGAACTGGAAGTTTGTAAATGGTCTAAAGAAGAAATACTGTCTATTATTAACAGCAACACCAGTGCAGAATAATCTTGAAGAATTATATAACTTAATCTGTATTCTATATCCGGAATTATATAAAGATATAAAAGAGTTTAAAAATAACTATGTTGCCGGAAAACATCTGGTAAAAAATGCAGATAGACTGAAGAATGAATTAGAGGATGTAATGATTAGAAATTCACATGAAAATACTGGATTGATTTTTCCCGAACGGATAATCCATCACATTACGGTAAAACTTAGTGATAAGGAAAGACAGTTATATGATAAGGTAAGTGATTATGTAAAGAAAGAATATCGACTTAGGAGGGCAGGTAAGGTCAGCATCTTAAACCTCCTGACATATCAAAGAGAGGTCTGCAGCAGCTCTTTTGCGCTTTTAAGAACTTTGAGTAATAGTAAGGTTTATACACCAGTTTTATATGAAATTTTAGAGTTGGCTAAGGATATAAAGATAAATTCCAAGATGAAAAAGGTTCTGGAGATACTTAAGGAGCTGGATGGACAAACTATTATTTTTACAGAATATCGAGCAACACAGATATATATTGCAAAATATCTGGAGGATAATGGCTATAAAACTATACTTTTTAATGGCGGTTTCAGCAGCAGTGGTAAGGAATATATAAAATATATCTTTCAGAAAAAAAAGGATATCCTGATCAGTACAGAAGCAGGTAGTCAGGGTTTAAATCTGCAGTTCTGCAAAAATATTATTAATTATGATATGCCATGGAACCCCATGAAGGTTGAACAGAGAATCGGTAGGGTCCACCGCCTTGGACAGACCAGTGATGTTAATATTTATAACCTTGCTACGGAAAACACGATAGAGGAGAAAATCCTAAAGCTATTATATGATAAGATTAATATGTTTAAGTCTATAATCGGGAAAATGGAAAATATCTTGATTGATGATTCCACTAAGGTTTCCAGTCTGGAAAGTGATATTATGTCTATCTTTGCTGAATCTGAAGATGAAAAGGAGATGGAGGAAAAGTTTGATCAGCTAAGCCAGAGATTGGTTTTAAAGTAGCAGATAGTCTTAATTTTAAATTTCACAATCGTATATAGTCTTAAATTAAAAAAAGAGACAGGTGTATTTACCTGCCTCTTTGCATATTTTGGTGGGCCCACCAGGATTCGAACCTGGGACCAACCGGTTATGAGCCGGTTGCTCTGACCAACTGAGCTATGGGCCCACATTAATGACAACAATAGTAATTATATTATAAAAGTGCTTTATAGTCAAGTGAATCATTATAATAAAAAATTACAGATTGATATAGTAACTATCCTGTGTATCTAGAACTGTAATAAAAGAATTATAAATAAGTACAATAGTTTGGATGTATACATGTATATTTGACTGATACAATGAGTTTCTTATAGATATCTAGAAAAAATAAGAAGGATATTGTGGTTTTATATAAAATAATATAATTATACAAAAATAATTAATTAATATTGATTATTAAGAAGTGGAGGAGTAGATAATGAAGATTGTACGTTATAAGTATCAGAATGAGACTGGATTTGGCGAATGGAGAGGAAAAGAGATTTATAAAATAAATGGCGATATATTTGGAAGTTTTCAGGTTTCTACTGAGACATTCTCCCTTGATCAAGTAGAAGTATTAAATCCGATAGACCCGCCAAATGTAATTTGTATTGGTGTTAATTATAGGAAACATGCAGAAGAGAGCGGTCATGGCCTACCAGAACGACCAGTAATATTTATCAAAGCAACTACAGCTGTCATCGGTCCGGAAGAAGACATAATTTTACCCGCACCTGCACCAGATGAGGTTGATTATGAAGCCGAGTTGGCTATAATTATCGGTAAAAAAGCCAAAAACATAAGCAGAGAGGAAGTTGATGATTATATTCTGGGATATACCTGTGCGAATGATGTCAGTGCCCGTGACTGTCAGCGTAGAATAGATAAGCAGTGGGCAAGAGGTAAATCCTTTGATACATTTTGTCCACTGGGGCCCTGTATAGAAACTGAATTAGATGCTGATAATTGTAATATCAAATCCCGATTGAATGGTAAAGTAATGCAGGACTCCAATACATCAGATCTTATATTTGATACTACTGAACTTGTCAGCTATATTTCCAGCAATATGACTCTTTTTCCAGGTACAGTTATTTTGACAGGGACTCCTGAGGGAGTGGGGTTTGCCAGAAAACCCGCAGTATTTTTAAGAGATGGTGATACCATAGATATAGAGATTGAGGGTATTGGAGTATTAAGAAATAATGTTATAAAGGAATAATAAATCAAGAATACTTATTAAATGATGTCAGGAATACCAGAATTATCAAGTATGAAATAAACTACATGGATAGTATTTAGAATAGTTGTGTATTATATTTGGCTGATTGAAAGATAGAATTGAAATGGAAATTTGCTAAAGGAGATGTGTGAAAATGGATCAATTGATAATTCCAGATAATTATAAATCGATATTATCTGTTCGTGAAACTGAAGTTGCTATTAAAAGACTCAAAGATCATTTTGAAACGAAATTGGCAGAAGTGCTGAATCTTACCAGAGTATCTGCGCCTTTATTTGTTGACAGGGCATCTGGTCTGAATGATAATTTGAATGGTGTAGAAAGACCCGTAGGGTTTGATATCAAAGCAATTAAAGGAATGGATATAGAAATTGTCCAGTCACTGGCAAAATGGAAGAGACTGGCTCTACATACATATGACTTTGGTGAAGGAGAGGGTCTATACACAGATATGAATGCAATACGAAGAGATGAAGACCTGGACAACCTTCATTCACTATATGTAGACCAGTGGGACTGGGAAAAGGTTATCAGTAAGGATGACAGGAATATTGATACCCTGAAATCAATAGTAAAAGATATATACAGTGTTTTCAAAGAGACTGAAGACTACTTATATAATTCATACCCTGGAATTAAGCCTATATTACCTGATGATATTTACTTTATAACAACACAGGAACTTGAAGACAGGTATCCTGAACTTACACCAAAAGAAAGAGAAGATGCTATCGCAAAAGAGAAAACAGCTGTCTTTATTATGAAGATAGGCGGGGTACTAGATTCAGGAATTAAACATGATGGACGTGCTCCAGATTATGATGACTGGGAATTAAATGGTGATATTATCTTCTGGTATCCTGTACTGGATAGGGCCTTCGAGGTTTCTTCAATGGGTATCAGAGTTGATGAAGATTCTTTAAATGAACAGTTAATCATCTCTGGAGAAGAAAAGAGGAGAAATTTACCTTTTCATATAAAAATACTCAATAAAGAACTACCCTATACAATCGGTGGGGGCATTGGACAGTCGAGAATCTGCATGTTTTTTTTAAAGAAAGCACATGTTGGTGAGGTACAGTCCGCCATCTGGCCAGAAGAAATGCATGATTTATGTAACAAGGCAAATATATTTCTGCTTTAATAGCTCCAGGATTATGATTAAGCTTTAAATTAATAAAAATACCTTAAAACTGGATAATACATTTAAATTTTTAAGTAAAATTTATTATAATAAAAAAGCAGAATAATAAAGAGCTCCTCGTGGCCTATTAAGCATCTAAGGAGCTCTTGTTTTATCTATAATTATATAATCCCTCTGAACAGATATAGTTAATCCAGAACAATCTGATGATAAGTTTTCTTACCCTTCCGCAACATCAACGTATCATCATTGAAGTGTTCAAGAGTAATATCAAGACCCATATCATTGATCTGATCTTCCTCAAGATATATACCACCCTGTTTGATAAGCCTCCTTGCCTCACTACTTGATGAGGCCAGATTAATATCTTTCAGGAGATGTACAATGTAGTATCCTTCTTCAAATTTCTCGCGAGCTATCGTGGTAGATGGTGCTGATTCAGTGAGATTTCCATCATCGCTGAAAAGTGATCTGGCTGCTTTTTCCGCTTTTTTCGCTTCGTCTACACCGTGTACTATACTGGTAACTTCGTAGGCCAGGACCTCTTTTGCTTTATTTATATCAGCCCCCTCCAGTGAACCTAATTTCCTTACCTCATCCATTGGGAGGTAAGTGAGGAGAGCCAGACATTTTTCTACATCTTCATCTCCGACATTTCTCCAGTACTGGTAGAAATCATATGGAGGTGTTTTATCGGGATCAAGCCATAAAGCACCTTTCTCTGTTTTACCCATTTTCTTGCCCTCGCTTGTAGTAAGTAAGGTAAAGGTAAGTACATTGGCACTCTGTCGCTCTTTTTTCCTGATCAGGTCAATTCCTCCCAGCATATTTGACCATTGATCGTCCCCGCCAACCTGAAGAGTACAGTTGTATCTTCTATTTAACTGCAGGAAGTCATATGCCTGCATTACCATATAGTTAAATTCCAGTAGAGTCAGACCTGTCTCCATTCTTGATTTATAACATTCTGCTGAGAGCATTCTATTAACAGAGAAATGAACTGCTATATTTCTTAGAAAGGGGAGGTATTCAAGATCCCTCAACCATTCAGCATTATTGGCCATGATCGCCTTGTCATCAGAGAATTCCAGAAAATTTGATATTTGATCTTTGATTGCCTCAGCATTATTATCCAGTTCCTCTGTAGAAAGCATTTTTCTCATGTCATTTTTGCCAGTGGGGTCACCAATGGAGGCAGTTCCACCGCCAATTAGTGTTATAACCCTGTGGCCTGCATTCTGTAAATGGCTCAGAGCCATGAGTGTCAGAAAATGTCCTACATGTAAACTATCTGCAGTAGGATCATATCCGCAGTACATGGTTACTATTTCGTTATTTAGTTTTTCTCTTACTTCTTCCTCATTACTACATTGTGCTAAAAAGCCGCGTTCTTTTAATTTGTCGTATACATTACTCATTTACATTACCTCCAGTAAAAAATTATTTATTGAATAATAACTAAAAATATAAATCTTCGAAACACATAGCATAATGAATATTTAAATTTTTATTAAAATAAAAAGAGACCTACATCCTGTTAAGGACGAGAGATCTCGTGGTACCACCTTAAATTTACATCTGTAATAAATATTTATACTTAAATAAGTCTATACTTAAATAAGTATATTTAATCAAATAGAAATCAAATTATTACATCTGCCTTTAAATCATGATAACGGATGAAAACCGCAATATTTTCATATTGAATACTCCAGACTGTAATTCGCGGTCCTTACACAAACAGGCTTTTCACCAGCCAACCTGCTCTCTGTATTTTTTGATATAAGGAGCTACTTGATCCTTCAATGTATTAAAATATACATTTTTTTATATAGTATTATAATCTATCAGATTTGTCAAGGATATGCAGTAAATTTCTGGTTAATATATAATACATCTTATCTTTTTAATTCTTGTTATCTATATTTGTATTGAAGAGGGAACCAGCATTTTGCAGAGGGTGAACTTAATAGAAAGTAATATTATCGTTAATTAAATTTCATGCAGGAATACGATTTGATTAATAGAATACTTATAAATAGCAAAGAGAAAATGTATAAAATATAGTTGAATTTACTCCAGTTTCTTATTAAAATGAATTAGGAATAAATATTTAATTAAAGTAAATTAGGAATATAGATATTATAATCTTAAAATAAACAACAAAGTTGGTGTATTAAAAATGATTCTAGGAATTGATATTGGTGGTACTACTACAGATATCGTTGGTTTTAGGGAAAATAAAATACTGGGTTTTTTGAGTGTAAAAGCAAGTGACCCACTTGCCTCTGCATCTGGTGCATTGGGTAAGTTCATCAGTGTAAATAATGTATCCCTGGAGGAAATCGAAAAAATTGCAATTACCGGAGTAGGCTCGTCATTTATGGATATGAATCTCTTTGGAATAGAGACTATCAAGGTTAATGAATTTGAGTCGATTGGTTTTGGTGGTACATATTTGTCAGATCTTGAAAAGGCAATTGTTGTAAGTATGGGAACAGGTACTGCAATTGTCAAGGTGGATAACGGTAAGGTCAAGCATTTAGGAGGTTCGGGTATTGGAGGAGGAACTCTACTTGGGCTGGGCAAAGGACTACTTAATAGTGCAGATTTCAATAATATAATAGAAATGGCAGAAAAGGGGGATATAGGTACAATTGATTTAATGCTGGGAGATATCTCTCAATCTACTATTGGCACTCTTCAGAAGGAAATAACTGTCTCAAATTTTGGCAAATTTATTGATAAAGCAACTAAAGAAGACCAGGCATCTGGTATTCTGAATATGATATTTCAGACAATAGGTATGATGTCTATCTTTGCTGCAAAAATAGAAAGTGATGAAGATATAATCTTCACAGGAAAACTTGCCAATATAAGTTTTGGTCAGGAAATCCTTAACCGGCTAATAGCTGCTAGATTCTATAATGGGAATTTTCATTTCCCGGAATATGGCGACTATTCCACTGCTATTGGTGCTGCTATTTGTCTTTTGAAGAATCAGAATATATCAGATGAAGATATAAATGATCATGATATTAAGAAGATATAATTCCCTTATAAAAAAGCTTTCTGAAAGATTAATACAGGAATGTGATATACAGGCATAAGTTTCATATTAGATTAAAAAAATTAGTATTAAGCTATTAATATTAGGTCAAGGAACTTGTTGTCAATTAAAAAAATAAAATGATGTGGAGTGATAGAAATTAGAGCAGAAGAAAAGGTGTCATTTTATACACATTTTTCTGGAGTTTTGATGGCTGTAGTAGGTATAATATTATTACTTATTACTTCAGAAAAGGTAAATCAGATGGTTATTTCATTGATTTACGGTATTTCAGTAATAATTTTGTTTTCGTCCAGTTCACTATATCATGCTTTTAAAAAAAAGGAGGATGAAATATCTATCTGGCGTAAGTTGGACCACTTTGCGATTTTTATTATGATAGCAGGTACATATACACCTGTCTGTTATGTCTACCTAACAGGTTACTGGAAATGGTCAATCATCATTGTGCAGTGGTCTTTGGTACTGGGTGGTTTCTTCTTTAAGTTTTTTTATTTGAAGGCACCCAGATACTTATATACAGTAATTTATCTTTTGATGGGCTGGAGTGGTATAATTCCTATTAAGCAGTTTATAAATCATATGAGTATAGATTCTCTATTATACCTTTTACTTGGTGGTGTAGCCTTTTCTATAGGCGCTGTGTTTTATATGCTGAAAAAACCCCGTGGAAGATATTTTGGTTTTCATGAGATATTTCATTTGTTTATTTTAGTAGGAGCTTTCCTGCATTTTTTACTTGTCTATAATGCTATTCATGTTATTTAGTTGTGTCACATAAAAAATGAGAGGAAAGAAAAGGGGCTGTCTGATTTTCAGACAGCCCCTTTTTAATGATATTATATTATATATATTTCTATAGATTGATGATCAATCTTTAATTTTGTCATAATTAATAAATGCCGGTATAATATAGTCTGAAATTAATTGGTTTTCATTATCTTTAACCTGATCTGTTGAAGATGTAATTGCTATAACTATCTCAAAATCTGGAATGATCATAATAAGCTGACCACCATAACCTCTGGCAAAATAGGAGAAGTTATCTGTCCAGATGTGATAACCATAATTGATATTGTTCGAAACAGAGACATGTGGCTCTGTGCTTTCATTAATCCAATCTGATGATATAATTTGTTGACTATCCCAGATACCTTTATTGTAATAAAGCTGACCTATTTTGACCATATCACGTGTCCTGAGTTGTAAACCAAATCCTCCTGTATTAATACCCTGATAGTCTTCGGCCCATGATATCTCTTTTATATTCAGTGGCCCGAAAAGATATTTATTCGCAAACTCCAGTTCAGACATTCCAGTGGCTTTATTAATTATCGCAGAAAGAAGATGAGAATTAAGCGAACTATACCTGAATTCCTCTCCGGGTTCATTTTTAAATGATAATCTAAAAGCAGTTCTAACAGGGTATCTCTGGACTTCCTCCGAATTAAAATATTCTTCCTTCCAATCCATGCCGTCTGTCATAGTTAGCAAGTGTTTTATTGTTAGTTCTTTAAATCGAGAGTCATTTATTTCATCAACATATTCTGGAAGATAGTCTATGACTTTATCATTAACATCCCCAATAAATCCTTTATCAGTTGCAATACCTATTAACGCCGATGTAATAGTCTTGGTTACAGATCGTATATCAAAAAGTGTATCCTGGTTATATCCATTATAATAGCTTTCAAAAGCTAATTGTCCTCTATGTATGGTTATAATACTGTTGATATTGGTAAATCCATAATTATCATCCTTTATTCTCTGTTCCATAACATCAAAGTAATGCCCTGTATTGTAAGTTCCTTCGAAATCAGTTATATTCCAGTTGATAACATTCTCATTAGCCATAACCTGTAAAAAGAAAAACGGGATAAATGAAATAAATATAGTCATCAATAAAACCTTAAACTTACTTTTCATTTTGTTCACCTACCTTTTTAAATTTGTAGTAC
The DNA here is from genome assembly GCA_046546395.1 of Halanaerobiales bacterium. Taxonomy (GTDB): domain Bacteria; phylum Bacillota; class Halanaerobiia; order Halanaerobiales; family DTU029; genus JBDNGI01. The sequence goes on along the minus strand of JBKGXW010000007.1, from coordinate 451 downwards.
TAATCTAGATTAAAAGACCTTTTAATTATTATAATATAACACATAAATTTTATTTTTGTGACATTAATTAGAAGAATAAAACTTTAATTAGTAACTGGGGTTTAGACTTTTCCACCAACTAATTTGGAGAAGAAGCAGTTAAAGTAATATCTACTGTAAAATGCAGGAAAAAAAGTTATTTTTGTAAAAATATATAGTGGTAATTCTTGATTAGTAAACTGAGAGTTGTGATATGGTGGTAAAATAACTAGTATTGTTAGTTATTTAGGAATTTTACTTTTTAGGAAGTTATATAGTGTAGAATATCCGTATCATGTGTTGCCGGTGTTGTAATAATTATAGATCAAATCACCTTACTAAAGTATATTATAGCAATCTAAAAATGCCAAATAATAGATTATTATATATATTATATAAATTATTATATAGTTCGAGGTATTGATATGTAAGA
>JBKGXW010000006.1:0-58718 GCA_046546395.1 Halanaerobiales bacterium | reverse complement strand
ACTGCATATTTAGAGGAGGGCACTTTTTCCAGCACCCTCCATATTATTGTTTTGACTATCAGATATATTGAATACTATATTACGTTACTTCTCATATCTTATATTTGTATTCATATATCCAGCATTTATTCTTCAGATTCTGTACCCCAGTTCTCTACTCTCCAGTCAACCTCTTCCTGGTAAGCCTGTTGTGGCTTTTCTAGTAGTGGAGTAATTCTATTTACGTACTCTGACCAGATAGCATCGAATTCATCAGGAGAACTCATGACAAGTTTTGGTACATATTCTCTTACGATATCGCTAGATCTTGTGCTATCAATCTGCTCAGGTGAACCAGTTTCCAGAGTAATAGTCCATACTGGGTAGTATGGTACTTCCTCCAGAGGTCTTGGATCATTAAATAATTCTGTAAATGATTTAACACCATATGCATCCATTACTTCTTTTTCAGCATCACGGGCAGCATTATAAATCATACTTGCCTGGTCATTAGGCATATAACTATTACCATTGTCATCAAGACCTATTAAACTTGGGAAATAATCATAGAAGTAAGGTGTACCAAATTTATCTCTAACCCAGTCAGAGTCATTAAATAATTCATTTTGTTCTTCGGTACGATAATACAGACCATCTTCATCAACTTCATAATGTTCGCCTTCAACACCCCACTGAATTAGAGTCTGATTAGCTACAAGATAATCAAGATACTTAATAGCAGCTACTGGGTCTTCACAGGCAGTTGTAATACCCATACCCTGAGTAGTCTGGATATAAGGAGTATCACGCTGTCTCTCTTCTATAATTTCATCATATACAATTGGAAGTGGGACCAGGATGCTGTCAGGATCTTCTTTAAGAAGAATATTCTGAGCGTCCTGAAGCTGCCAGTGCTGATTGAATGTACCAAGTACACGACCAGAAGCTAATTTTTCAATATACTGGTCATAGTTAGCTACAAATGTTTCAGGATCAACTACACCCTTATTGTACATTTCATTAAGTTTGTTGTAATAATACCTTTCAACAGAACCACCATTAAAAGGTCTTAATACCCATTCATTTCCTTCTTTTACTGGAATAAATCCACCTTCATTTGGATATCCCATTAAATGCTGAGGAACGTTAGTTGTTGCAAAGTTTCTCCAGTCATCAAATAAAGTCATGTAACCAATAGTACTCTGGCCATTATATTCTGGGTTTTCTTCCATATAATTTTCGATTAATTCAAAGTACTGATCAAATGTTTTGACAATAGGATAACCAGCATCTTTTAGCACTCTTTTGTTTACATAGAAGGCCAATGCAGGATATCTTCTACCACTTGGACCATTTGGGATAGCCTGTTGAGGCAGGAAGTAAATATTTCCATCCTCGTTAGTTATAGATACCATATGTTTCTCATAATACTTCTGAATGTTTGGTGCATGTTCTTCAATTAAATCATTAAGAGGAATAAATACACCATTATCAACCAATCTCTGGCTAAAATGAGCGGCATATACCATATCTGGATATTCACCACTGGCAATCATTAAGCCAACTTTAGTTTCCAGGTCTCCAACCAGATATTCTCTATCCAGTTTGACACCGGTTTCTTCCCTGATAATATTTCCCAGTATTGTATCACCAGGATAATCAGGACGAGAATCACCAATAAATACTGAAATTTCTTTCAGACCTGATGCCACAACCACACTACTTACAACCATGACTAATGCAAGTAACATCAATACAATTTTTCCTTTTTTCAAAATAAATCCTCCTTTAAAAAATTTTATTTTGTTTACATCTATAATTATATTTAAGTTTGTCCTTTTCTACAACATTAGAAAGTATAGATTTTACCTTAATAATTATATATTTTTATATCTTTACGCTTCTATTCGATATATTTAGATATATTTTGACAATTTACTGCATGTAAATCCAACTCACCCTGAGCAACTACGATTTATTCACTTCACCAAATACGATAATTTCCGCTCAAACCCAGTAAAGAGAAAAAATATAGACAATTGTCATAATAACGCCTCTCATCCCTGCGTAATGGAGTTTTCCAGAATCTCCTGACACTTTTCTCTGCAACTTGACCATCGACTGCAAGTGCAGCCATTGCATTTGTAGCAATTAAACCAACATCATGAACATAATCTGGTCTCGGCAGTTCCTCGCCCGATATCGTATATTTGCTAAAGTCCTCTCTCTCTTTGTCTACAAAGAATGATTGGATTTTTTCAGCTATTTCTGCTTCCCATTCGTTTCCCCCGAACCATTCGTAATCCAGACCAATATTCATGGCTACTCTGTATGCATCACTATAAAAATCCTGATGCCCGTGTTCCTTTTCTGGAGTACCATCATAATAAGCATATTCAGGTGCTAAACCGGTTTTCGGATGGCAGGCTTTCTTAAGATAATCACGACTTGCTTCTGCTGCTTCTTCCCAGAATTTACTGTCTTCTTCATTTCCCCAGCGGGAAAACAATTCATAAAAATGAGGTAGGTGATATGATGGATCGCTAAAATTTGCCTCAGGGATAAACTTTATTAATTTATTTTCTGGCTCCAACATGGGGTCACCAGATTCCCCATCCTCCCCTTTATGAATCATCTCATGGAGTATCTTTTTAGCCTGTTGACTATAATCGAAGGGCTCTTCTCCATCTCCCCAACGTCGAGAAGCAAAGAGTAAAGCCATAGCAAAATATTCTTCTCCATCAGGTGCAGGTCCCTGGAAATTACGGGTTCCATCAAGTGCACAGGACCAGGCAAAATAGCCTTTATATTTACCACTATCATGAAGCATATAGGTCCAGGTCCATTTCCAGATACGGTCAAATACATCTTTATTGTCCATCTGTACGGCCATCATCATTCCATAAGACATACCTTCTGTTCTGACATCATTGTTACCGGTATCAGTAATATAACCCATATCATCACCTACAGGGTGATAGAATCTGATATCGTCATCACCAAAGAACAACTGCTGCCAGGCCTCGTTTACTTTTTCTTCAATCTCGGATTCAGTATAACCATATTCTTTGAAAACATTACGGTATTCTCCTGAAAAAAATGCTCCTTTATTATCAACTATTTCGTTATTTGACATCCTATTCTCTCCTTTTTTATTTTATATAGAATTAGTAATTCATTCAATGACAAAATTTATCCATAATGTCAATTGTTATCATATACATCTATTGAATTATGATTATTCTGTAATGAAACACAATATCGAATCTGTAGCAAATAGTAGAAGAATCATTATTCGACTTCTACATTTAACTAATCCTTCCTGCAAACCCTACTACCTATATCATAGCAAGATATAAATAACGTTTTCTGATAATTATGTTAGATAAAAGCTCTCTGGCGGACCAAGGTAGCTTGGTTTTACTCCTCCCATATCCAGAACTATTTTCTGTACTACAACCCCGGGATCAACCATCATAATCCTTAGTGTATGATACCCTGATTTTTCAATATAATGACTAGAACAGGTTTTGTGCACATTGTCCATCACCGATTTTGCCCAGTAAAGGCAGGAATGAGTACCGTCATATTCAGGTGGAAAGGTATCTACAATCTGTGACTCTTTTTTATCTAAAGAAACTGCATATTTTAAACCCCGTCGGCGGTCAATGTTAAGACTGGGGGCTGTATATATTGTTACTTCTACCTCTCCTGTAGTAAAGGCATAAAATCTATATTCCAGATAAGGGGCTTCCTCCGGTTTTTCATAACTATCTACATTGCTGGGATAAATAAACATAGACGATAGGGTTCGCCCATAGTCAGCTATCTTTTCCCAGTTAACTCCATCAACACCTCGTTTTTTAAGATAATGTTCAGCCTCTATTGATATATAGCCATTACCTTCCACAAAGGTATTTGTTTTTAACTCAGCAATTTCCGGAAAGGCAGGATTGAATACTTTTACCTCAAGTTCATATTGCCTGCCTGTACCTATTATTGATAGCCCTGCTTTTATATCCTCCCCGAATGGTACCTGATCCCAATTAATGCCTACCCAGATCCTCTCCTGTTTTCTAACCGTCCCGGATGACCGGCTTACTTCTACCCAGGGTTTATCCTTCTCTATTTTGAACTCAAATGGATCATTTTTTTTGTTAAATACCTCAATATAGTATTTGCTTTTATCAAATTTACTGAATATCGGTAATGATTTTAGCTCTTCATTAGTAGAAAAAGCATTCTCACTACCTTCAGGATATACACCCATCTCAGAGCCTGACTCAATCACTAATCTCTTTACTTCAGGCATAATATTTTCAGTAGGTCCACGCCAGTTCGACTTTCCTATATGAGGCTGCAGCATCATTCCTTTCCACTTACCTTCTGATAGTTCATTATTATAATAATCTGTATCACAAGCTTCATTTTTATATACTGTAGCAGTCAAATCAGCATAATCATTGGCAATTGATCGCCCCTGCTCAGCATAAAACTTATTCTTTGCCGCATAAACATGCATCTTAAGTATATTCATGCTGGCTCTAGTTGGATATAGTACCAACTGGAAGAAGGCATCTCTTTTATTTTCAGGCAATTCAGAGTGGATACACTCCGCCTTAGCAGTAATCTTATCAAAATCTGCCAGAACCCTTTCTGCTTCCCGATAGTTAATTAAACTATAAGTATTCTCAACAACTAACTCAGGTTTACGCCTTCCATTATATTTAGTGTACTTAAGTAGTATATCTGTAATGACTTCCTTATATTCCTGACCAAATTGTGTTTCAACCCAGTGCAGAGTATAATCCTTAATCTCATCATAATGCCACTTATCTATATCCCAGGCCATTTCCAGAAAAAAATCTATGGGTAGTTCCATAGGCTTAAGATCACCAACATTTACAATCCAGATTCTGTCAACTCCATAATCATAGGTCATTTTCATCTGTTCCCATATTTTCTGAAGAGGAACAGTATTAATCCACTGATATGATCTGGGGCCACCTACATAATCAAAATGATAATATATCCCATATCCTCCAGCACGGTCTCTATTCTCCTCAGTAGGTAACATTCTGATATTTGCAAAATTATCATCAGCGAGAAGTAGAGTTATATCTTCAGGTATTTTCATCCCCTTTTCATAATAAGCCTGAACTTCTTTATAAAGTGCCATTAATTGTGGAACATCTGAAGCCTGCTTATGTAATGTATTAGTTATGATCTCACGTTGATCCTCTATTAGTTCCTCCAGTAGTCTCTTATTCTCCTCAAAGCTGCCAGCCTGTTCCATTGCTTCATCACCATCACCGCGCATCCCAACAGTAACAATACCTTCAAAGTCCTTTACTCTATCTAAACCCTCCTGCCAGAATTTATATATATTGTCTTTATTACTTCTATAATTCCAGGGGCCTTCTCCAACTTTGCCCCATTCTTCCCAACTGCGCATCATTGGCTCATGGTGAGATGTTCCCATCACTATTCCATATTTATCTGCATATACAGGATTTAGTGGGTCCTCTTCATTAAATACCCTGGGCTTCCACATGGCGGGCCAGAGGTAATTTGCTTTTAATCTGAGTAGAAGTTCAAAGACCTTTTCGTAAAATTCATGATTGAAAGATCCAAATCTATTCTCAACCCATGTATTAAGACTGGGGGCTTCGTCATTTAAAAATATCCCACGATATTTTACAGATGGTTCCCCATATTTATATGTACCTTCTTTCACATATATAGTATCTCTATGTTTTACAGGGATATCTGCCCACCAGTACCAGGGGGATACCCCTATCAATTGTGATAATTCGTATATGGCAAAAATAGTCCCCCTTTTATCACTACCAGCAATAACCAAGCCTTTATTGATACCAGATACAGGATTATCTATCACCTGTATTACAAATGACTCCCATTTTCCTGCTATATTTTTTACATCAATCCTCTTTTCCTTTATCAACTTATCTATTATATTACTTCTACCGATTGTTCCAATAAAGACTGCATTTTTATTACTATCTTTTAATTTAGAATTACTATCTGGTTTTAAATCAATAACAGAATCTGCTTTCTCCTTTATCACTGGTCTTATACAAGATAGTCTTTCTATATCATCAGCCAGATCTTCAGCAGCTCTCTTAACTCCCCAGTAATCATCCGTATCAATATAAAGGGAAGCAGTAGTATCATTTCCTACTAACGAAAAATCCTCATTCTTCTCAAGCCCTCTAAAATAAATCATTATAATAACTCCTTTAATCTTTTGTTTTATACTACAGGACGTTATTTTTTAATTTCTTTGAAGTTACCTATAAATCTATTTAAAATCTATTTCTATATAGAATTATGTCCTGGTTCTATCTCTACAGCCTTTCCATTTGCCCCTATCCAGACATTTATTCCAGAAGGATTGTAGACCATCTGTTTATCTACGCTAAATTTCAAATTCCTTAATGCCTTAATATAATCCATGATTTCTAGATTCGTTGCATACCATACTGTTTCATCATTTGATGCCTTTTTACAGAATTCTTCTATGAGTTCCCAATTATTATTTCTGTCAAACTCAAAACTATGTCCCCAGACGTAGAATAGCGGCATTACTTCCCAGGGATTCGGATTTTGAAAATCCTTTAATTTTTTCATTATCCCCCCATCATGGTGGCATGTGGGATGCCAGGCAAGAAAATTATCTGGTAGTGCAAATCTCCCATGAGAATTTACTGTTCTGGAATACTCAATACCCAGTAGAGGTAATTCCTCCATTATCTTCTGATTATACTCTCCGAAGGGATAGGACATACCGCGAACAGGATACTTAACCAGTTCCTCCAGTTGTTTTCTGTCTTCTCTAATTTCTTCGAGTAGAACAACCCCAGCAATCCTTGTCAGGAAAGGGTGATTAACAGAATGGGCCGAAACCTCATGCCCTTCAAAGAGTGTACTTATTTCTGTTTTACAGAGAAAAGATTCTTTACCTAACATGCCTGAGTTCAGATGGAAAGTACCCTTTATTCCATACTGGTTAAATATTTCTACTAGCCGTCTATCATGTATCTGGCCGTCATCGTAGCTCATTGTTAATGCCTTTTTCTTCCCTCCAGGATAATAACTAAAAGAAATTTCCATACATTGTGCTCCTTTGAAAAATATTTTTAATTAGCTCAATAATCAACAAGAGGTATGAAAAACCGAATTAACTATAAAATCTTCAGCCTTTCATACCAGATGTTTATCTTAGTATTTTCTTAATCTTCCTATTTTCTTAATAAGATTGTTCTCCATAACTGCAAATTTTTCAAATTACTTCAGATAAATAGCAACCTTAAACGGTTCTTGTACAAACTGTTCAAATACGGAGTGCCTGTAGTGTAAAATGTCTGGGCATATTAGCAACGATTATGTAGTAAATCATTTATTCCTAACCATGCAGGATTAATATAGAACATTTAGCTATGACTGCTTGGATAGACCGAAACCGGGGAATACGATAAAACCTGGATCACACTACTTGACAGGTCTACTCAACTGAACCCCGAATGACCACTGTAACCGCTGAATGTGCCGGTATTGACACAGTATTACCTTCACCTAATGAAGCAAGTTCGACAAACTTTTCTCCACCCTCTATAAATACAGACTTATATGCTCTTGATGAATCAATACAAAAGCCCGGTATATCTATTTTTATTTCCTTTTCCAGAATAAGTGTATTAATGCCCACTATGATTATTTCTTTATTATCTGGTGAGATAAAAGCCGAAAGTTTTATTTTATTGCTACCTCCGCCTATATCTACACGTTTATATCCTGGTTCAATAAAGCCGGAGTAGTGCTTCATTGAGTAATACTCGTCTGATTTATAGTATCCTTTATCTGTCCTCCACTGTGCTGTATACCAGGGGTTCTCAATTCCTACAAGCCCCCCATTATCCCAGATTAAATCCCAGTATAGATATGCCTCAACATTCTCTTCTGTCAGGGCATTATGAATCAACCAGGCAGTCTTAAAGCCATTGTCACCACGTTCAAACTCAGTCTGAAAGAGCGGAACATCACCATACCTTTCATCAAGTTGATTCATACTATAACGAAATGATGTAGGATTACTATGCTCTCCACCCCTGTATAGGTGGTGTGCTATACCATATATATAGTCCAGATTCACTGCCTCAAGATAATCATAAAACTCTGGATATCCTATGCCTATTGTTTCAGGAGCCAGCATTTTAGGAGGCTTTTCCATTTCTTGATAAAGTTTATTGTAAACGGCTTCCAGAGCCCTGTCATATCCAGCAAGTTCATCAGTCTCAGTTGCTGCAAAGAGACACGAATTCCAGTCAGCCTCATAATCAGGCTCATTTTGAATACTTATATATTCAGGAACAATACCTACATCTTCATAAGCAAGCAAGGAATCATACCAGTATTCAGCAAATTTATCATAGGCATATTCACCATTTTCTTTTATTAATGTCCCACCATACTTTACATCTCCATTACTCTTTAATTCAGCTGGTGGTGCCCATGAAGTAATCATTAAATCAATTGGATGACCAAGTGATTTCTCCGCTTCCTCTACTATCTCAGCAGTATGCTCTCCAACCTGCTCACGTTTACCGTACCAATTTTGCAGACGTAATATATCAATTCCCAGTTTTTTAAAGATAACATCATATATTTCATCTTTATTGGGATGTCCTGTTACAAAATTGTCATACCAGGCAATTGAAGCACCAAAACCAACTATTTCCTGATAGGACTTTTCTAAGTCTACTGTATATTCTTCAAGACCTACTGAAAATGCAGGAATACTTATGAATATAATCATTAGAACACCGCTAAATACAGAAATTATTTTTTTCATTTCTTATTCCTCCTCATGTCCATACTGATTAATAGTATAGATGAAAGGTTGTAGTCTCTATTCTGCAGCCTCAATTACTTTCCAGAATGCATCTTTGGGATGATGGTCATAATCGAACAATAGCGGCCAGTTTTTTCTATTTTGAACAGGGAAATTATCCAGCCAGGTTTCATCATCAGCAACTCCCCATAAAGTAACTCCTGTTATGGACTCAGAATTCCTGTTAAACACATTGAAAATACTGTTATACTTATTTGCCTGTTTTTCCATCATATCTTCAGTCGGTTCATCAAGTTTGCGGTCATCACCCCATGGAAAAACCGACATATCAAGTTCTGTAATCTGTACTTCAAGACCCAGTGAGGAGTATTTTTCTATTGCCTTCATTATATCTATTATAGACGGATCTGCTATATTCCAGTGACCCTGTAATCCAACACCGTCAATTGGTACACCAGTTTCAACTAGTTCTTTCAACATATTATAAATTTTATTCATTTTTCGTGGATTAGCTGCATTGTAGTCATTGTAGAATAACTTCGCATCTGGATCAGCCTGATGAGCATATTCAAAGGCATATTTTATAAAGTCTTCGCCTATAATCTGATACCAGGGGCTTTCTTCCCTATATATACCTGACCCATCAGAAATCGCCTCATTGACTACATCCCAGGCATATACATCATCTTTAAAGTGTTCCATAACTGTAGTAATATGTGTTTTCATACGCTCCAGGAGTACTTCTCTAGATACGGTCTCGCCATTATCCTGGAACATCCAGTTTGGTGTCTGGCTGTGCCAGACTAATACATGTCCTCTGACTTTCATATCATTTTCTCTTGCGAAATGAACTATTTCATCTGCTCTGTCAAAGGTAAAATTACCTTCCTGTGGCTGCAGATGATCAGGTTTCATTTCGTTCTCCGCTGTTACACTATTAAAATGCTCGATAAGAATTTCGCTGTGTGAATGTATTGTTTCTGAATTAACAGCCGCTCCAATAGGATAGTATTCTTCATAAACCTCAGCTAAAGATGGTATCTCCTGATCTGTTTCTGCATTAACAGTAATACTTATAACAGACAGTGACAAAACAGTAATTACCATGAACAATTGTAAAATTAATCTTAATTTTGTATCGTTAATTTTTAACATTTTCCACCCTCCATTTTTTAAATATCAATGTAAAGCTGATATATAGAATTGTAAAAAAGATTACAATTACCGTATATTAGAAAGATAAGACTGGCTATACTAAAATTCGACTACCTTCCAGAACTCTTCTTTTGGCTGATGTTCCTCATCAAACAATAATGGCCAGTTTTTCCTATTTTTTTCAGGGAAATTATCCAGCCAGGTTTCATCATCAGCAACTCCCCATAAGGTTACATTTTTAATAACATCACTGTATTCTCTAAATATTGTAAAAATCTCTTCATAAAACTCATTCTGCTGTTCTATCATCTCATCTGTCGGTTCTTCCAATCTCATATCTTTGTCATCTTTACCATAAACAGATATATCAAGCTCTGTAACATGAATATCCAGATCAAGTGAAGCATATTTTTCAATAGCTGCCCTGATATCATCATACTTAAAATCTTTAATATTCCAGTGACCCTGAATGCCTACACCATCAAGTGGTGTATCCTGTTTTTTCATATCTGTTAAGAGTGTATAAATTTTATCCCTTTTGGCAGGTTTTACAGCATCATAATCATTATAAAATAGTAGAGTATCTGGATTAAGTTCTCTAGCCATTTTAAAAATGTCAGACAGATAGTTCTCACCCAGTATTTCCAGCCACCTGGTATCCCTCAGCAATTTACTACCCTTATCTTCAATAGCTTCATTGACCACATCCCAGCAGAAAACTTTAGTGCCAAAATGGTCAAAAACCTTAATCATATAATCGCGTAATCTACTCATAAGTATTTCAGATGAAACCCTATTTCCCTCATCATCAAGGAAAATATGATCGCCTGTTTGATTATGCCAGACCAGAGTATGCCCCCTGACCAGTTTATTATTTTCGACAGCAAAATCTACTATCGCATCTGCCTTATCAAAGGTATATTTACCCTTTCGGGGATAAATTGAAATCGGTTTCATTTCATTCTCTGCCGTAATACTGGCAAAGTGTTTTTTTATCAGTCCCTGATGTGTATTTATTGTCCTGGCATTCACAGCTGCTCCGATAGTAAAATAATCACTGTAACGTTTACATAAAGACGGTATATTATCTTTCATTGTAACATCTCTCCTTTGTCTATTGTCATATTTAAATACTAAAACAATCTAGCTCTCCCATGCCATAATGAATGATCAATCTATACCAGATGTACCCATGGTTTCAACAATACGCGATTGATTGAAAAGGAACAATATAACTGGAACAAGCATCAGCATCATGTTAACAGCCATTACAACACCATATCTAGCAATTCCACCCTGGACAATCTGCATTAAGGCATATGGAAGTGGTTTCAATACTTCACTGTAGATATACATTGAACCAGGATCTCTCCAGAGCATCTGAAATGATAGAATTACAAGAGTCAGCCAGGCTGGTTTAACATAAGGCATAACTATTTTCCAGAAGATACCCCATTTGCTGGCTCCATCAATTGTGGCAGCTTCAAGAATAGAATCAGGGATTTGACCCATGAATTTACTCATCAGGTAAAATCCAAGGCTGTACTGCCAGGCAGGAACTATCAAGGCTGCCAGATTATTTATCCAGCCCAGATTGGACATTATTAAATAAGTAGGTATGCTGGTTACCTGATAAGCAAACATCAATGACAGCATAACCATGGTAGAGAAAATTTTTTTTCCTGGAAAATCATGCTTTGCTACTACAAAAGCCCCCAGTGAAGCTATTACTACATGGCCGCCTGTACCAAAGCCAACCACCAGTAAGGAATTAGATAAAAACCTGGTGAAAGGAACCCATGATTCTGACATCATAATAAATAAATCTTTAAAATTATCGAGAGTTGGATTATTTACCCAGAATAGCCTTGGCGGAAAGAGAAATATCTCATCCATGGGTTTAAAGGCACTGATAATAATGTGAATTAATGGTGTAGCCATAAATAACGCTCCCAGAGATAAAAATAAGAATATAGCAAGATCACCACCGGTTGAGCGATTTATCATTTTTTTTCTTAGTTTAAAGTTAAATTTCATTCTACTCACCTACCTTATCTAGCAGACGCTGTACACCCTTCTGGGTAAGTACCATGACAATGAATAGTATAGTGGCTATCGTGGCTGCATATCCCATTTCAAAACGAACACTACCGTAGTCCACCAGATGTGTAACAATAGTACGTGCTGCATAATCAACACTCGGGAAACCGGCCAGGAAGATGGCCTGCTGGCTGGCAGCAAATGACTGTGTAATGGCCATGATAGCACCGAACATAAGCTGTGGTTTCATACTTGGTAGGGTAATATACCATAATTCCTGCCATCTATTTTTGATACCATCGATTGCCCCGGCCTCATATAACTTGGTATCTATATTCTGCAAACCGGCAATGAAGACCAGAAAGGCAGTACCCAGGCTCATCCAGATTACAACAAGTATTACTATACCCAGAATATATTTTGGGTCATTCAGCCATAATATCGGTTGATGAATAATACCTAAATCCATTAAATGAGCATTCATAAATCCATAAGCATCACTACTGAACCATAGCTGCCAGACAATATATGCCTGACCAGAAATAGATGGTGCATAAAACAGGAGAGTAAAAAGCGCTCTCAATTTTGGTCGGAATTCATTAACCATCCAGGCAATCAATAAACAGGCTATATAACTCAATGGACCTGTAACTATCGCAAAGACAAAGGTGTTCTTGACAGCAATCAGGAAAACATCATCAGCAAGAAATAGTCTGACATAATTCTGCCAGCCAATCCATTTTGGTGCTTCAAGCATATTATAATAAGTAAAGCTTAATACAATGGATATTAATACCGGCAGTACAGTAAAGGCAAAGAACAGCAGGCCGTAAGGGGCCAGAAAGAAATATAATGTCCTTTTTCTTATTACTTCATTTTTCAACTTACTCATTCTACTGATAATTCTATTCTTAAAAGTTTGATTATCTATACTGGTTTCCATATTCATCTTGATCCCCTCCTTTTATTCCCACCACTCATAAAGCTCTGGGTTTTCTTCATATAAGTCCATAATTTGATCCACATCTGTTTCCAGACCAAATTCTTCACGTTTAATCAAAAGTTCATCATTAATTACACGCACATAATCAAGGAGTGTTTTTCTCGGTTCAGTCTGTTCATTAATAATTTTCCTGAAGGCATTATCCAGATGTCTACCTGTCATGTAACCACCAGGTACTTCTGGAACCCCTTTAACATACTGCCACTGCTCATTCAACATATCTATTTCCTCAATTGTCCAGGGCAGCAGTTGGGCTGCTTCCATATTGGCTGTAGGGTATCGGGCCGCACGCCCCATAATACTCTCCAGCTCAACCCCATAACGGGACTGGATTTCTGTACTGCTCCACCATTTCAGGAATTCCCAGGCTGCCTCTTTGTCCTCAGCATCCTTCATTATCATATCGGCAGAACCAACTCGCTGGGCCATAACACCATTTGGTATAGTCCGGTCAATACTGCCATCTTCCCTGATTGTACCCGGCATTATTGTAAAACCCCACCTACCCCTTAACTCAGGAGCAAAAACCTGCAGAAAATTATAAAAAGGGTAATTTTCATAAAGAAGCGGTACTTCACCTGTTCTGAAACGGTTGGGTGGATTATACTGTGTCGGTATCTTATAGAGCTCATATAGATCAGTCCACTGTCTAAAGGCCTCTACAGATTTCTCGCTATCAAGCCTGGTCTTCACCCCATCAGGCATATAGAGGTCTTCGCCCTGCTGATACAAAAATGTAACGAATGGACTGATTCCCGGGAAGGAAGAGAGACTACCTGCCCCGGCAGCCATGCCAATGATACCACTAAAATTACGCCTGAGTTCTAAATCATTAATAGGCAAGCCGAAATTCATGTTGTTTTTCTGTAGTTCCGGTATTATCTTGAAGACATCATCCCATGTTTCCGGTATGCCCAGACCCATATCATAGAGGATATCTTTCCTGTAGAAAAGCATCGGGAAAACCTGCTGCTGCGGCAGGGCATAAACCTGATCCCTGAATGTATAGGGCACCAAGGCACTTTCATGATATCTATCCCTGACTTCTGGAAAATCCTCAAACTGTGTCAGGTCGACGACTGAGTTTCGTAAAGCAAAGTTCATAGGAGCCGAAGCCTGAATACCCAGTGCAACATCGGGACCCCTGTCAGCGAGAGTTGCAGGTAACAATGTCCCCAGATTTACCAGTTCAAGGTTTACAAATACACCTGTCTCAGGTGTAAAGCTGTCTTCAATCATTCTCTTCAAGACCTGGGCCTGATCGCGTCCTGCTACAATCCAGACCGTCAAGGTCTCCTGCTCACTTTCTCCCTTTCCATAGACATCCCCGACCATATCATAGTCAACAAAATATGAGGCAATATACTTCTTTGTTTCATGTAATGCGCTTTCCATAAAGGTAGGTTGTACCCTGGGCAGTTTGACATCAGGAGAAGCAACCAGTAGATAATCCATGGTAAGCGGCTGATTCTTGGCTTCTATAATCCAGGCACCCAGGTTGGCAAGGTTATCACGAAAAGGCTGCATCCTTTTCTTGATAGTCTTTGGATTGGCTGACATATCACTAAACTGTCTAGAAATTTCTCTTATACTTGCTACCTGTCCACCAACCTCACCTGTATAACTCAACAAATCATCAGCAAGACCCTGTAGAATCTTACCCTGTACACCAAGTTCTTCGATTACCTCAGGAATACGTTTTTCCAGCTGATAATCCCTGAACTCATCGGGAGTCGCAGATGTAATCATCATTATCTTCCTGTATATATTATTAAGTTCATAAAGGCTATCTTCTGCTTTTCTGATAATAGGCGCCATATCTCCCAGGGTAACTTCCATACGTATTGTATGTTTTCCTTTGCTTAGATAGAATAAATATGGATTACCATCCTCTCCATCCACTCCAGGCAATTTCATCTGATATCGATTTGAAAATCTAAATGTGAGTTTGCTGGCTTCCTCGAATGGCACCTCTCCATCAATAAATAGCTTTCGGGTAACATAGCTGCCCCTGAGGAGATTCTGTTTCGCCTTAAAGCCCAGCATATATAGCCCATCTTCAGGAACCTCTATTTCCCATTCTGCCCATTCACCCGGCATCTGCCAGCGAGTTCCACCGATCATATTCAACCTGATTTCTGCATGATGGTATGGTTCTACAATGGGGTCTGATAGGTCGTCATCAGGAACTATTGAAGAAGTTGACTTGGCCAGTAAATCTTCTGCCTGAACCTTAAACATATAGTTATCAACTACCTGATAACCCTTTTCCTGATACATACTATATATTTCCTGATATGTTGGTAGTTCTTGTTTCTGATATATCTTTATATTCCCAATAACAACAGGCTCTTTGTTGGAAATAAGACGAATAGTATTTTTACCTTCTTTAAAATAAAACTGATATGGTTTGTTATAATATCCCAGACTATCAGATATATCAACATCTATCCAGCGTGGTGCTTCTTCCTGGGGAGGAGCGATTTGATTACCCTGATTATCTACTCTAATATCGCCAGCACTCTGCCAGATACGGTTAAGTTCAATGTATTTAACTCCAAGAAAAGGGAGTTCTCCATTTATCTCTAAACCACGACTGATATCTGAACCCCTTCCCTCAATCGGATAGTATTCCAGAGCAATGTTGTATAAACCTGCCTCTTCAATATTAATCTCCCATTCAACAAATCCAAGCTCTTCCGTACTAATTACTTCACCCTGATAACCTTCAAAGTTGTTGATAACTTCTAAATCCATATCTGTAGATGAATAGTCTGCAGCTGAAATTACAATCTCCTGTTGAGGATGCTCCGCGCTGCTGTGCTCTTCCAGATAAACATCATAACTTATCGCATCATCATAGTTCAGTGAGCTAAGATCATCTAAATCTGCATAAACAATATTGTTAGAAGTGCAAATAACAAACATAGATAATATGAAAACATAAATAATACGCTTTAAAGAGTAGTTACCCATCTATTACATCTCCTTGCCTTTTGATTTGAACACATAAACTGCCTGGCTTTCTCACGTCCGAAAAAAATATATTTCCACCGCTTGCCATTCGGTCGAACTCCTATCTCCCTCATTCTGGAAAAATAGCCTTCCTGGCATCCGTGCCTTCAGTTTATTTCTTCAGTCGCTAACGAAATATATTTTTTTCTGGGTCCAGTCATATACAATCATGCCTGATGTATCTTTACCTATACGAATTTACCATCAAATATTTTGCTATACAAGATTTATCCAACAATACCACTTCTCTCTACACTTTCAATAAAGTATCTCTGCATGAATCCGTACATTATCAGCAATGGTGCAACAACCAGTATCATACCGGTATTGTCCAGGAGTGAGGTGTATTGATCTCCCTGCATATCTGTTGCAGCCTGACCTCCCGTTATTTCCTGAATTACATCATTAGCAACAGTACTGAGTTCCATCGGCAGATAAGCCCCGCCTCCCATAAACAACGAAATAAATAGATAGTCATTCCACTGCCAGACAAAAGCAAAGAGGAATACGATTACCAGACCCGGAACTGCACCCGGAAGCATGATATAAAGAAAAGTGCGTAATAATCCAGCACCATCTATATAAGCTGCTTCTTCCAGTTCGCGAGGCATTCCTTTAAAGAACTGTCTCATAATATATATAAATAGTCCATTTTTTAAACCTGTACCGGTTATAGAAGTTAGAATAAAAGGCCAGTAAGTACCCACCAGATTGAACCCATCCCCTGGTATTAAACCATAGAGATTAAAGAATCTGAAATTAAGATAAAGGGGTATCAGGATCATCTGAGGTGGAACTATAAGGGTAAGGATAACCATTACAAATATCAGGTTTTTACCCTTAAAATCAAATCTCGCCAGGCCATAACCAACAAATGTACAGGCAATAAGTTGCAGTACACTGACTACAGTCGTCAGAATAAATGTATTAAGGAATGTTTTTGGATAATTCATGTGTCTCCAGACCATCTGATAGTGATCCAGAGTAAAATTCCTGGGAATCCACTTAACAGTCTGATCATATAGATCCCGGACTGACATAAATGAATTAGAGAGCTTGGTAATAAGGGGTAGTAATATTATATACGATATTCCTATTACCAGAAGAGCCCTCAGAATACTTACCAGAACCTTTTTGATTTTAACTTTATTAACTGTGATTCTATTTATTTTCTTTTCTGTTTGACTGCCAGTAGTTACAGAATTCTTCATTTATAGCACCTCCTGATAATTTACTCTCTATAGAAAACATATTTGGAAATTACTTTAAACACAATAGCAAGAAGTATTGCGATAGAGAGGAAATACATCGTAGCCATAGCCGTACTTACACCATACCCCTTGCCCGTAAAGGCCATTTCCCGGATCATTAGTACAAGTTCATTATCTCCCCTGGTTAAATTATCTACTACTGTATAAACTGTATTAGTAAGAATCAATGGGCTTATCATCGGAAAAGTTATCAACCAGAAAGATTCCCATCCAGTTGCTCCTTCTACCTTAGCTGCTTCATAAACAGATGGTGAAATAGACTGTAAACCAGCCAGGAAAATAAGTATCTGAATCCCTGACGAACGAATTATATTCGGTATACTCTCAACAGCAGTTAAGATATATATGATCACTTCATCTGGCATAAACTTTGTCTGAATCAGTAGAAGTCTCAGCATATCTCCACTGAAGACAAAACTGCTGTCACTACTCTGTGCAAGTTGAGTAACGAAATCCTCCAGCTCCATCCGCATAACAATACCTGCTCCATATATAACAGGCAGGAAGAAAATGATCCTGGCCAGTGCCCTTCCCTTGAATTTTTGATTCAAAATAATAGCCGCAAAAAAACTGAAGGCAAGTATAAGTGGTAAGTCTGTCAGCATTCCTGTTATTGTTTCTACAAAAATCTGGGTAAATTCATTATTGACAAAAATAGAGTAATAATAATTATCCAGAAATGTAAAATTCAATTCATATCCTTCAGCCGTTAACACCAGTTTGTTTAAACTGAATATAATTGACTGGAAAAATGGATACAGGAAGAACAATACAAAACCAAGTGTAAAGGGAAGTGTAAATAAATAACCACCGATTTTTTTTCTGTTTGTAACTGTAATTCTAAATTTATTTTTTAGTTCCATTTAAATTTCCCCCTTGATGAATTTGTAATCAAGGCCGCCAACAGGAAAACCGTCAATCTCTACAGCTTCCTGATTATAATTAACGATAAAACTATAACCATTTTCATAAATAACCCTGTAGACATTGTCAGCCAGTCGTTCATGTTTGATAATTCTTTTGTTTTGCAACTCACTCATTACAGGATTTATATCCTTATAGAATGCTACCGCCTCTTCTATATAATCCTGATAATTTATAGAAAATTGATCTCTAAATTCACTTTGTTGAACATCTTCGACATTTCCATAAGCCCAGCGATAATATGGAATAGAACCTGTCTCAATTATTTTTAATATATGAGCTTCAGGCTTTTCGGCAAGATTAATTGCCTGACCCGAATAATGCATATATCCATGTACCGCCATCTGATAAAAAGGTATTCCCTGGTCAATCAGTAAATCTGAGCCGCTGTAAAGAGGCATATCAATAATATAATCTATATATGGTAGAGTAAAGGCATTGCCTCCCCTAAGGGTAAGATTATATCCTATATCCTGACTAAGTTTAGACAGTTGATCAACAATAATGTCTTTTGAGTGTTCGCGATCTATTAATTCATTAACATTAGTTCTGAAGTCTGAATTTATCTGTTGTCCCATATAACGAATTGATAAACCGTTAATGTCATAATTTTTATAACTACTGATAAAATCATCTACAAGACCATTCAACGAACCGGGAGATAATATCCACTTCATTTCATCCCGATCAGCTATATAAGTATCGATCCAGAATTTATCATGAATAAAGGCATATCTACGATTCAGAAAGCGGGCATTATCCTGATAAACACTGAAACCATCAAGGAGTTTATTTTCATAAACATTGAGGAAAGATATTTCCGGATAAAAATCTATATTTAATTCATCAATAAGACCTGTTAATTCATTAAAATCATTTTTATGGCCCAGACTACCCTCAAGCCTTACCTTATCTGGGTAATCATGATATACTCCTCCAGTAGACCATCCCTTATATAATACTGCCAGATCATTAATACCCTGATTGTTTAACTGGCTTATCATATCAGCTGCCTGCTGATATGTGGTTAATGGTTTTATGACATTTCTGGGAACCCCCATGATAGGAAGCCTTTTGTTTATCCCCCCCATGATTTCAAGGAAAAAGGGTATATCCTGATCAGTTTCTATTGCTGTAAGTTCGTACTTGTCAACAAGATAATCCTGATAAACAAGGGCCATATTGGAATAATCTATCTCTTCTCCATCAAGAAGTTTATATCTGACGATAATATCTCTATTGTAATTACGGGACTGATACATATTGATAGATAAATGATCCAGGTCTCCACCTAGATTAACCTGAGTGTTCGGTATTATATCAAAACTTGAGTAAATTTTGTTATATGAATCTCTCATGCCGGCTACAGCAGCATTAATCCTGGCCAGGGAGTCACCCTTTTCGATGATAGCAAGAAAACCTTTATTGCCAGTAGATAGACCATAAACAGGCATATAAATATCCTGTTCCAGATATGGAGCCAGTTCTCTAATAGGTTCTACAGAGTAATCCCTGCCATAGACCCGTTTTTGATATGGCGTAATATCCGCTTTATTATTATTGAGATATACAATTGCACCACTTCCATCAGGTATCAACATAAAGCCTTCCTTTTCAATGTTTGCTGCCTCAAAATAGGGAAGAACAGAAACACTGCTCAAATTCAGGGTTACCCTGTCTCCTGTAATATGATCAATTACATTGGACGGATATTCCATACTGTCTCCAGGAACCCTTACCATAAGGTCTCCTTCATCCAGTATATACTCTAGAGATAATTTAAAATTCTCTATATTTGCATAAGGTGGTGTGAAATTAAACTGATTGTGGTCTTCCTGTATCTGGGATGGAGTATAACCTGCTTTCTGAAAAGTTTCTATTATACCATCATAATCCCAGGGTAAAATATCAGATTTCAATATATAAGTAGGATTATTTATTAATGGTGCAACATCCTCATGTTTTATACTCCCCAGTCCAGTATATTCTTTTGCATCTCTAATTTCTGTCAGATAACCCTGAAATAATAAGCGCCTATCTTTATCAGAGATATTCTCACTTATAACTTTGATATCATAATCTCCAAGTAGTGTATCCATATTTACACCATATATCTGTAAGTGTTCCTTATCTTCCTCAATTTCCGTCAGAGTAATCAAATGGTATTGATTAAGAATAAACTCCTGGTCGAATTCAGAAAGATTAGCAAGTACCTCATTTTCAAATTTCTCTTTATCTATAATAGTAGGCATATAGTCTTCTTTTTCCCATTTTTTACCAAATTCAAAATCAACCCTGACACCATTCGGAATTTCAGTTATCTGAAATTGATCATTCAATATAGCATCATTATAAGAATCCATTTCAAAGACACGATCACTTGCATTATAATACCTAATACTCAGTTGGGATCTTAAAGCATCTTTCTTTGCCCCCCGGGCTCTATTTTCCATGGAATCTAAATCCTGTGGATTGGAAAACCAGATTTCACCATTACCCTTTTTCTGAACGGCAATCTCAGTAGTACTTTTATTTATATAAAGTGATAAATATTCATTTTCAGCGATTTCTTCATAATCCTTCAATCCACTATCCAATTCTTCTGTATCGCTAATTTCTTCTGTATTGTTACTTACTTCAGTACTATTTACTTCTCCAGCATATATACCCGCACTGCCGAGAAGGATTAAAGCTACTATCAGCATGATGTTTATAATATATTTACTCTGCGATAACATCGACACCATCCTTTCATTTATCAATCTCCAGGAAATCATTAGATTAGATATCATAGTCTATAGATAATTTCCATATCTGTATAATAAAATTCATTTTACCTTATCAATTTTTTATTTTGGTATAAGATAAGCGTCAGCCCAACTGACCTATCCATAAATTAACGTTATTTACATTCATTCTACATACGTAATACAATTTCATGATATATTTCTGATACAAAAGTATATACCTGTTCAACCAGATTAAAAAACAGGACACTCAGAAATATAATAAATACCATACCAGCAATTGTAATAAGGATAGTAAAGAAATTTTTCTTCATCTCAAATCTATGTGTAACCATAATTCCGAAGAACAGGAGATAGGCTGCCCATACCAATGCTACAACAGTTAATACATAATAAAAAGCCCCTTCTTCCAGAGTTATGAAATTACTGAAAATAGTAAGAGGAATATTTAGTAAAATAATAGGAGTTAAGGCATATGATGAGGTCATAAAGATATCCCTAAATGTACCTTTGCCCTCAACCAGTGTAGTGAGAGACCAGTTTACTATACACCATAACATAAAGGGGATAATCACACTTATGAACTCTGTAATTATATTTAACCTTGTCGGATCAAAAGGATTGAATACAAAACCAGTATATTGACGCATAAATACATATGTAAAGCAGACCAATATAAGAATAATTATTGACGCAGTCACACTTCCTCGTTTTTCATGTTTCAAATCCCAGAAGCCATCAAATGGATGAAAAACGAGATGAAGTGAATATCGTAACTCAGCCATCAGATTTTTAATTTTTTTGAGATACTTATTATCACTTTCTTGAGCTGCTGCTGCAGCCTTTTTTACAAAATACTTTCTCTTTAATATTTTATATACCAAACGCATTACCAGTAAAATAATGATACCCGTAATAATATAGCCAAAATTCCTACCGATTACATTTCTTCTATAGAGACCCAACGCCTCTGAGTAATCATCGCGATTATTCCCAAGTCTGAAATTTACCATGGCCTCTCGAAAATTATCCTGACGCATTTCGGCCCAGCCTATTCCTGCATATGCCTGATCATTATTCACATTATATTTTAAAACCCGATTCCACATTTCGGTGGATTTCTGATATTCACCATTGTAGTGATGTTTAATGGCAGCAAGAATACTGCTCACATATTCTGTAGGCCGATAAACATTCAACATATCTGTTTCTGAATCAAGTATCAGGAATTTATCTCCCAGCATATCAATAGCCGTTGGATTTCTCAAAGCACCATATTTATTGGCATTATACCCGAAGGTAAATAACATATTACCATCATTATCATAAGTAAAAACCCTACCGCGGTTATTATCCAGGGCACTGTAAATACCATAATCCTGTACTGTTATATCCACTAATAATGATGGTCCAGTAATTGAATACTCACTTTCTGAATCAGGGTAATGAACATCCCCCACCGGATCAACGAAACCATTTCTTCTCAGAACATCTTCCCCACTGGGGTTCAATTTTCGTATTGTATCTGTATTATCACTACTGGATACCGTTGCATAAATAAAACCGCGCTGATCTATATCGACATTAAAATACTCTGTTGGTAATGTTAAAGCCATTCTATCCTGCTGTTGATCAGTTGAAATCCATTTCCAGAAACGATCAAGAATACTGGGCGTAACCTTAGGTGCCCCGATAAATCCCTGGAAATTCCCATCACTATCAAATTGAAGCAGACCTTCATAGACATCTTCTGAAAGGACATAAAGGCGACTGGCCTTATCTGCCACTACCTTGATAGGCTGATATTTAAAGTCGTCTGGTAAAATCCCCTCTTCCTCAGGAACAGGATAGCCGATTATCTGTTCCAGTTCACCCTCTGCATTGAATTTTACAATTCGTTTATTTCCCCGATCCGCAACAAATATATATCCAGATTCATCTACAAAAATACCACGTGGTTGATTAAAGCTGTCAGTATTCTCTATATTGTCAAACTCTTTTATAACCCTGATCATGTTCATATGCTGATCAAGCTCAATTATTCTATTATTGCCTGTATCAGCAATAAATATATGATTATTATTTGAGACATATAAGTCTTTTGGACTATTTAACTCTCCTACTTCATGGCCGGAGAAATCCAGTGCCTCTGCTGGTATGTATGGCAGAGGTGAAGGTATGGAATCTGACCAAAAATCATAGATATAACTAACATAAGGAACATCCAGATTAATAGTATCTGGACCAGGAAAAATACTTGTACTAAATAGCAAGAGCAAGCTAACAAAAAGCAGGAATATAATTTTCTTATTTATATAATGCAAAGCCCCCAACCTCCTCTTCAAAATAAAATATGCTAAGTATTGTTTTAAAAAATCATTTATTTATAAGTAATTAAATATATAAAACATAAATACAATGTAAATCATAACAACCTGGTACGAACGACTTAATCAAGTTACTGGAAAAATCATTAATAAGTCATATTTTATAATAATAATAAGTTCTATAAAAACAAATTAAAAAATCACAGAAAACATTTTAAGAAAATTATCATTTAATGCATAAAAAGAGGAAGTTCAGATAAAAGCTGTTATTATTCTTTAAGTCTGAACTCCCTCATCTATTACTTTAGTTTACTGGATTAAGAATGAATATACCCTCGCTATAAATTTATTTATATTAAATCTTTCAATAATACTTTTAGTTACCGACTTAGTAAGTAATCAATATTTATTGTTCTAAAGCTTCATCCAGTAATGCCTGAGCTTCAGGCTTAATTTCAGCAGTAGCTGCTGCAGCGGTTTTTTCTCCACTCATAATTGATTCATATGCAGAACCCCATACGCTCTGGTAATATCTACCAATAACCCATGACATGTAGGCTGCCTCTCCTGTCCAATTTCTTACACCCTTCTGTAATACAGAATATGCAACTGCATCTGTAGCCTTATCAATAAATCCTTGTGCCTGGGCTTCTTCAAACTCCTCAATTCTCCAGAGGAAATTATCCAGTGCAACAAGCTCTTTAGGTTGTGCTGCATTGGCAGGAATATACATACTGTCAACATTATCAGATGGGAAGTGATAGTGTTCAGCATCTGGACCCATTGGTAAAGGAAGGATACCATAATCGTCTTCCATATCATTTTTCAACTGGCCAATCTGCCAGGTAGGTAAGTTTGCAAAAGCAATCTCGCCATTAAAGAACTTGGTTTTCTCCCAACTTCCGCCAACCACCTTTAATACATGTTCCCATTCACGCATCTGTTTCAGTGCATTTACTGTTGCTTGCTCGTCGCCAGTAAAGGTAACTTTGCCATCAATAACTCTGGTAATTCTACCACCATTGGCATGAATCCAGTCAGGACCATTGAATACTGTCAAACCCCATTGATCAACTGTGCCGTCACCATCAGTATCTCTGGTTACCTTTTTCAAAATTTCTGTTAGAGTATCCCAGTTCCATTGATCGTTCTGGTATAATTCATATGGATCCTGTACGCCTTCGCGCTCTAATAATGTTTTATTAAAGGCCAGGAACACTGTATTATTACTTATACCATTAAAAGAAGTATAAGTATATTTTTTACCATTGTGTGATAGTACCTCAGCCATTTTCTGGAACTGATATGGTAGAGGTTCATAGTACTCTTCACTTAGAACGTCACTTATTGGATATACAGCACCAGCAGTTCTCATTGAAAAATAATTTTCATGTGGCATCATCCAGATATCATACTTTGAATCTCCTGACATGAAACGACTCATAAGTATTTCCTGACCATCAGGTCCCCATGGAATTTGTAAATACTCGATAGCTCCAATATTGAATTTCTCCTGAGCTTCTTCAAGACGACCGGCATTTTCTCCACCTTCACGAAATCCTTCTAATGGATCATACCAGGAAACTACTGTAACTGTAGCTCCACCAAAGTCAACATTACCAAAATCATAACGGTCAGATGTGTAGCCCAGTACTGGAGTAGCAAATAAGGCAAGTACAAGAATTGTCAATAATACTTTTGAAAATCTTTTCATTTTCTTCCCCCTTAAAATTTGTTTAGTAATTACAGATAAAAATAGAGATAAATATATTTTATCCTATATTATCACTCCTTTCACTTATCGATAATTTTACAGAATTTATCAACAAATATAAATCAATATTATGTATTTTTATATACTTACATCAGCAATATTCACCCTCATGAAACCGGTTTTTATATATAAATATTATATATTATTATCTATCTTTTGTCAATCTATAATCTTTAAAAATTTGTGAGTTAATTTAATATACAGAATATTAATACATATTCATATTCAGAGTTCAATATATATTATGATATGATAGTTCATTCCCTTGTTAGTAAGTGATTTTCTGCAGAGAACCTCATCCATTTATCGCAGGCCCTCTGCAGCATCCTATCACTGTTTTATAATATCAAAGATAATCTCCTCAATTCCTGACAAAATATTCAGGAATAAGATTGATTTGAGTTTAACCCTGATTATCGATCGTAGATGTTCTTTAGATTAATACTCTAATTCAGTTGTTTTACCTGTCACTTCAATAACTGTACTCAAAACCTCTTTGCCAGTTAATGCCTTACTTCTATTATCAGGTTGTTGACCCCCTACATAAATTCTATATTTACCTGGCTCAAAGAGTCGCGTTCCTTCTTCATCGATCAGTGATAAATTATGTGGGGTAATTGTAAATTCAATGGTTTCTTTCGCACCCGGATTAAGATTTATTCTCCTGACACCCCTCAACTCCCAGGTTGGAACAGTAAAACTGGCCTCAAGAGCAGTGATATATAACTGCACAACCTCATCACCAGATCTATCTCCTGTATTCTTTACATCCACTTTAACAATTATTTCATTATTGTTCTCAGTATCTACTACAGTTTTGTCAACTGAAAGATTAGAATAATCAAAATCTGTATAGCTCAAACCATATCCAAATGGATATAGTGGCTCTTCCTCCATATAACGATAAGTCCTGTTTTTCATGTTATAATCCCTGAATGGAGGCAACTGTTCCATAGATTTAACAAATGTCACCGGCAGTCTACCAGCAGGATTGTAGTCTCCAAACAATATATCTGCAACTGCAGTACCACCTTCTTCTCCTGGGTACCATGCTTCAAGAATAGCATCAATGTTTTCATCAGCCCAGTTAACTTCAACAGCACTACCATTGAGTAAAACAAGTACTACCGGTTTACCAGTTTCTTTTACGGCCTTCAATAATTCCAACTGCAACCCTGGTAGACTAAGATCCAGTTTATCTCCTCCACCATCTGAGTTGGCAACTGCCCCTTCTTCACCCTCAAATTCAGGTGAAAGCCCCAGACACATTACCACAAGATCAGACTGTTCAGCTATTGTTAATGCTTCAGCAAAACCCGTTGTTGGAGGATTGCCCCAGAAAGATTCTGGTGTTTCACCCAGGGCACAACCCTCGGCAAAATATACCCTTGTATCATCATTTACAGCCTGCCTGACACCTTCCAGTACTGTTACATGTTTTGATGGAATGCCAAAGTAATTACCAAGTAATACTTCTTTACTATCAGCATTTGGCCCAATTACAGCTACAGATTTTAATTTGGTTTTATCTACGGGTAAGAACTTATTTTTATTTTTCAATAAAACCATGGATTCTCTGGCTGTTTCCAGGGCAATTTGACGGTGTTTAGCACAATCATTTACCTCATAAGGGATTTTATTAAAGGGAACCATTTCATCTGGATCAAACATCCCCAGTTTGAATCTAGTACTTAACAACCTTCTTACAGACTGATCGATGGTCTCTTCTGTTATCATACCGTCTTCAACAGCTTTCCTGAGATGCTCAAAAACCTTACCGCAGTTCAGGTCACAACCATTATTTACTGCCATCGCCGCAGACTCTTCAGGGGTATCAGTTACTTTATGGTTCTTATGAATATCCTCTATAGCACCACAATCCGATACATAATGCCCTTCAAATCCCCATTCATCACGAAGTATCTCCTGAATTAGCGTCTGACTTGCGCAGCAGGGTTCACCATTGGTCCTGTTGTAAGCACCCATAACTGCTTCAACCTTTGCTTCTTTGACTGCATCCCGGAATGCTGGTAAATATGTTTCCCGCATATCTTTGGCATTTGCTACAGCATTAAACTCATGACGCTCCATCTCGGGACCACTATGTACTGCAAAATGTTTGGCACAGGCAGCTGCTTTCAGATATTTTGGATGGTCTCCCTGAAGCCCCTTGATAAAATTGACACCCAGTCTACCTGTCAAATAGGGGTCTTCTCCATATGTTTCCTGACCCCTACCCCAGCGCGGGTCACGGAAGATATTGATATTTGGAGTCCAGAAAGTCAGTCCTTTATAAATTCCTCTGTCTTCATGTCTCTGAAATTCATTATATTTAGCACGGGCTTCATCGGCTATTACAGAGGCAACCTCATTAAGTCTTTCCGGGCTAAACGTTGCAGCCATAGCAATAGCCTGCGGAAACACTGTCGCCACTCCAGCTCTTGCAACCCCGTGAAGACACTCATTCCACCAATTATATTCCTTGATGTCCAATCTACCCACAGCATATGAATAATAGAGCATCTGGGTAATCTTTTCTTCCAGAGTCAATCGATTTAATAAATCCTCTACACGTTCTTCTAAAGTCATATCCGGGTTTTTGTATATCGGCATATCCTTTTTCTTATCACTCACAATAAGTCCTCCTTTAATTAAAATATATATTTTTTTGAGATACTTTGCTAACATAAATACTAATTAAACAATTCTTTTCAAACCGGATCCATCTTTTCATGTTTATGCATAGATGTTTATGCATAAATGTTTCTACCATGTTCATCTGCAATGCCAGTTTTTCTATAAAAATAGGTATTGATAACATCACGCCATTCCTTTGAGTGTTCCAATTGTATATTCAATCTAGCAAGGACATGGTTGAATGTCTCATCATCTATTCGACCATCCAGGCTCTTCCAGTGTTCTATCAGTTCTTTAACCTGTTCAACACCCCTGAAGTGTGTATCATAGATGTGTTGTAATACAGTTTTCCCGGAATCCAGTTTATAGGTATATGGTACATGGTGGAAAAATAATAATAATTCATCCGGGCATTTTTCCAGCGACTCATATCGGACTGCATTCTCGGGATAATACTGTCCAACATATCCTGTGCCGTGCTCTACTGTGCGATCTACACCGATTCCAAAATGATCAGCACGATGATATGTACCCCATCTAGAATATTCATAGCCATCAACATTTGGTCCATAATGATGGTTAGGATTCACCATCCAGCCAATACCCAGAGGAGATGTATAATTCTCATATATCTCCCATGAATCCAGCAGCATTTTAGATATCTTACTAACCACTTTTTCATCATTAGCAAAGGTTAAGCTTATCCATTCCTCGGCGAGCTCTTTTGCTGAGAGATCTGGGTTCCAGGCCAGTCTACCATAACCATGTAGATTTGCCTGAGCCAGAGTATGACCGGTCCAATTCTCATCATTTCCCACATTAACTACAGAGGCAAAGCCACTGTACTTCTGTGGAATTAGTGATCCATCAACTATTCTTTTAACAGTTGACCCCTCACCTCTGGCAAAGGTTTCAAATTCCAGTACCTCTTTCCATAGAGGCACCAGATAACAAAGGTGCTTCTGCTGCCCGGTATATTCCTGTGTTATCTGCAGCTCTAGAATTTGATTAGTCTTGCCCAGACCCCCAAACAGAGGAGAAACAGGCTCGCGAACCTGAAAATCCATCGGACCGTTCTTGATCTGCAAAACAACATTTTGCTTAAATTTACCATCTAATGGCATGAAGTTATCGTAGGCAGCCCTGGCTCTGTCAGTTTCATAATCCCGCCAGTCCTGCTGACAATTGTATACAAAACAGCGCCAGATGACAATACCTCCGAAAGGTTCAAGGGCTTCAGCAAGCATATTGGCTCCATCTGCATGATTACGGTTATATGTAAAAGGTCCGGGCCGATTTTCAGAATCAGCCTTGACAAGGAATCCACCAAAGTCTGGAATATTCTGATAGATTTCTACTACCTTATCCTTCCACCACTGCCTGACACCCTCGTCAAGCGGATCAGCAGTCTCAATAGCACTCAATTGTATTGGGCTGGCATAATTAACACTGAGAAATGTTTTAATGCCATAATTACGGAAAAGGCCAGCAAGTGTTTTAACCATGTCTATCTTATCACTTATTAACCTGGTTTCTTCATAATGTACATTTACATTATTTATTGCGATACTATTAATACCAATTGAAGACAATAATCTTGCATAGTCTTTTACTCGATCCAGATTATCAGTCAACTGATTGTCTTTGTAAAAAATTGATTTCCCTGCATACCCTCGTTCTATACTACCATCAAGATTATCCCAGTGGTTAATAATCCTTATATTATTGGAAGGATTACTCAATAGACTTACGTTGTTGATGTCCTCTTCCATCTGGAGTAGGTTTAGAAAACGAAAAACTCCATATAATATACCGCGGTCAGTTCTAGCGCCAATTATTATTTGCTCTTTTTTATTCCTGGCCAGAGATTTTATAAGGTATCCTTCCTCCGATAGTATTTCCAGTTCGTCCTCTGTAAAAACCCCACTGGAATAGTTTTCATTTGCTTTTATCACCAGCAAAGTACAATCTTTGTATTCACTTTTATTTAGTTCAGGAGAGAAACCCGTAATCCCAATTATCCCTCTATTCAGTTCTTCTTCTGCTGATTTTATTATTAAACTGTCACCTGGAATAAAGATCTTTCCTGTTATTTTTTTATACATTATCAATTTATCTTCATCTTTTATACGGTCATAAGCTAACCAGCAGTGATAATCTTTACTGTATTTTTCAGTTCTCATTTTCCACACTCCATAAACATAATTTAGTAATTCATTTGATATTTAAAAATCTTCTCTATAACCGTTGTTAATCTGCCCGTGAATTTTGAAGTAAGAGCATATGATCGTATGTTAGGCAACTAAGTAACTGGAAGATGAGAATTATTTACTCATTTTACATATTGCTTCCCAGAGACCATTCAAGTAAGTCACACCCAGGGCTCTGTCATATAAACCATATCCCGGGCGGGCTTTCTCACCCCAGATCATTCTTCCGTGATCAGGACGTATATAACCCTCAAAACCTGTATCATAGTAAGCCTTCATAATTTCAAACATATCAAAGGAACCATCTGTTGATAAGTGTGAGGTTTCATGGAAATTGCCTTTTGAATCAATCTTCAGATTGCGCACATGTCCAAAGTGAATTCTCCCCATTCCACCAAAATATCTGATCATTTCAGGTATGTCGTTTTCAAGATTGGCACCAAGCGAGCCACTACAGAGTGCCAGACCATTATACTTACTATCTACCAGTTGCAGCATACGTTCCAAATTATTCTTGCTGATAATAATTCTGGGAAGTCCAAATATAGGCCATGGTGGATCATCAGGATGAATGGCCATTTTTACATCACATTCTTCACAGACCGGTATTATTCCTTCCAGGAAATACTTCAAGTTATCAAAAAGTTTATCTTCATCAATATTACTATATAATTCTATAATCCTCTTCAATTCTGCAAGCCTTTCGGGCTCCCAACCAGGCAAACTAAACCCCCTGGAACCGCTCCGAACTTCTTCTACTAAAGAAACCGGGTCTGTATTCTTTATCATATCTTCATTGTAAGATAATACATTTGAACCATCCTCAAGCTCCCGGGCAAGGTCAGAACGAAGCCAGTCAAAAACAGGCATGAAATTATAACAGATAACTTTAATACCTGCTTTACTCAGATTTCTGATGGTTATATTATAGTTTTCTATATATCCATCTCTACTGGGTAGTCCCAGCTTAATATCCTCATGGATGTTTACACTCTCAATAATCTCCAGTTCTAACCCTACTTGATTTACCTCCTCTTTTAATTCCAGGATTCGTTCAAGGGGCCATACATCTCCAACAGGGATATCCTGCAATGCACTAACAACACCTGTTACGCCAGGAATCTGTCTGATTTCACTCAAACTAACACTGTCATCATCACTTCCAAACCAACGAAAAACCATTTTCATTTATTACCACCATCCTTTCAGCTAAGATTAATCCGTATTTTACTGTATTCTATTCTCAATAAAAAAGAAGTCCTCCATCGTTTAATAATATTCATAACTATAATTATATTACTAATTATAACCAGCGGCACATAAATTATTTATCCATTTTCTTAATCCAAAACCGGTTTCATGATATATAAGCAAATTACAAAAGAACATAATGATAAATAATAGTTATAAAAATCGGTTCTTCTCCATATTAGTTGGTGGGAAACGTCCGAATATTTTGCTATTACTTCATTCATGAAAAAGTCTAAACCCCAGTTACTCCTTCAATTAAGAAGCAACAAAATTAAACTCGCTATCGCTCAGACAAAATTTTGTTAACCAGCTTCTTGCAATCAGTCCGTGACTGGAGACTTTTTAAATTCCTTCAGTTAAATAGCAAAATATCTAGGTATATTACCAACGGTTATGGAGATGATCCTAAAAATCTTTATTAACTCTTATTTTACATTAATGATTATATAGATATGTTAACGTGATTTATTATAATTATTTGATACTTATAGTAATTGTTTACAGATTTATAATAGACCTTTATATAGCCCTACATGTATCTCTTTCAATTAGCTTTGTAGGAAGAATTACCGGCGAAAAGTTCTTTTTATTAATAATATCCAGCAGTAATTTTGATGCTGCTTCTCCCAGACCTATCTGATCCTGACTAATAGTTGTCAGGCCATAGTGTCTACAGAGTTCTATATTATCAAATCCAATTATAGAATAATCATCAGGAGCCTTCAGTTTATTATCTCTCAGGGCCTGTATAGCTCCAATTGAGAAAATATCTTCTGCAAAAATAGCAGTTGGTCGCCTTTTCATTTTCATTAGCTTACACATAGCTTCATAACCAGTTTCAAATTTATACTGGCCGCTGATAACCCAATCCTGATTATATTCCAGGTCCAGTTCGTGAAGTGTTTTTTGATACCCTATAAACCTTTCATTTGCCAGTTTAAAACCATTTGGTCCTTTAATCATGGCAATCCTTTTATGTCCCAATCCAGCTAAATATCTGATGGCCTGCTGTGCTCCCTCTACATTATTTGAAGTTACATAAGATGTATTTGAACCAACCAGGTCCAGATCAATAAAAACTGTAGGGATATCAGAATTTAGTAAACCATCAAATTGGGATAGGTCAACTTTACCAAATCCCATCATGAGAACACCATCTACACCCCTGTTGATACATTTTTCTTTAAAGCTAAACTTAACCCAGGAGTCTTCCCACTGTTTGTTAGTAAAATATAAGATGTCATAGCCTTCTTGACCGAAAATACTTTCTATTCCAGCAAAAACCTCTCTGAAGAAAAAATTATTCAATCTGCTAGGATCAAAAATCCCTATTGTATTGGTCTTATTTGTCGACAGACTTCTGGCAATTGAATTGGGCCAGTAATTATGTTTTTTCATTATTTCCAATACATTTTCTTTTGTTTCATCTTTAACACCGGGGTAATCGTTTATTACTTTTGATACTGTAGCCTTTGAAACATTGGCTAGCTTTGCTATATCATTAATTGTGGTCATCTAAACACCTCGCTTATAAACCGGTTTTCATCACTACTAAAAAAAATCCATGAAAGAAATTTATGAAAGAAATCAGATAAAATTTTACTTGTTTAATATATTATTCTATAGATTACGGGATATTCCTGCTATCAATAATACAATATATAAATAAATTATATCAATAATTTATATCTCTTTCAATCAAAAAATGATTTATTCTAAAATTAAGTAAAGAGATAAGGGAAAAAATCTCCCCTATCTCTTGCTAATGAGGTGTTTTACCAGCTATTCTTCTTTACTGTTGGCCTTAAGTGATCCAGTTGTCCCAGAAGAACATGGGCAAGTCCAAAGCCCAGAATGCCAGCACCTACTTTTCTATCAACCATTTTTGCTCCTATTGTTGATACAAGTAAGCCCAGCCCACTAATTGCCCATCCAGTTGTAGTTGGATCCATAGCTCTTTTTTTCATTCTTATCATTTTTAAAGTATCCAAAAAGCAAACACCTCCACTGCTTATTATGCCAGACTAGAGGTTATATTATTAGAGATAATATACCGCACCCTTACATTAGCCTTCACTTATCATCTTATACCACCAGCCTAAATAATCAGGACTGAAATATGACTAATTATCAAAAAAGATAAGTACTGAAAAAATAATTAATCATTGACAATACTATGTAAGATCACCCATTGTAGCCACCATCACAGCTTTGATGGTATGGAGTCTATTTTCTGCCTGTTCAAACACACGTGAATACTTGCTCTCAAAAACCTGATCAGTAACTTCCATTTCAGATAATCCATACTCTTGATATATTTTTTCAGCTGTCACTGTATTTCGATTATGAAAGGCCGGTAAACAGTGTAGAAAAATCAAGTTTTCATTATTCGTTTTCCCAAGAAGATCCATATTTACCTGGTATGGCTTCAAAAGTTTAATTCTCTCTTCAAATATATCTTCTTCACCCATGGAAACCCATACATCTGTGTATATAACATCTGCATTTTCTACATCATTTTTATCAGAACTAAGTCTCAGGCTGGCTCCACTTTCATCTGCAAGTTTCTTACATTTGTTATACAATTGACTATTCGGCCATAATTCTTCAGGGGAGACTAATGTACAATTGACACCCATCTTCGCTGAAGCAATCAACAATGAGTTTGCAACATTATTCCGTGCATCACCAATATAGACCAGATTGATACCAGCTAAACTTGAAAACTCTTCCTTTATTGTTAAAAAATCGGCCAGAGCTTGAGTTGGATGATAGTCATCAGTCAACCCATTCCAGACAGGAACACCAGAGTATTTTGCTAATACTTCCACTGTTTTATGCTTAAACCCTCTGAATTCAATCCCATCAAACATCCTCCCCAGAACACGGGCGGTATCAGCAACACTCTCTTTTTTGCCTAATTGTATATCGTTTTGTCCTAAAAATTCGGTCATTCCGCCTTCATCACTGGCAGCTACCACAAATGCGCATCTTGTTCTGGTAGATGTCTTTTCAAATAAAAGCGCAATATTTTTACCTGCAAGAGATTTACCTCTGATTCCTTTCTTCTTTTTGTTTTTCAGACTCTCTGATAGTTCCAGAAGATACTCTATCTCCTCTTTATCGTAATCAAGAAGGGTCAGAAAACTTCTGCTCTTTAAATTTACTTCCATTTAATATCACTCCCTCTTTAAAATTTGTATTTAACATTTAGGACATTTATAAGTTTTGTATATTTATATTTATATATGTAATTTTATTCAGTAGATAATTTACATTATATTCTGATATTGCTATATTGTCAAGCTATAAAAATAATTTTAAGGTGATATATCTGTATATTTATTCACATACAACGTTTATTTTTGGGTCCTCTACATAAGTTATCAGATAAGTAGAGATGATATATTTTTTTATCTGCCAAACTGGTCAATCCAACGTAACGTTCTATTTCTTGAAATAACTGAAGAAAATGAAATCTTTTCTGAAATGATATTCATAAATAATAAAAATAACATAATGACCAATTTATAAAAAAGGCTGTCTATTATGATTATTGTATTGAAACCAAGTACTGCCCCAAGTAGATTGGCCCCTGAATCACCCAGCATTATCCTTCCCTTTAGTTCAAAAGGAAAATAGAAAACAAAGACAGCTAATAAGGGCAGAAAATATACTATACTATTTTTCTTTAGAAGAATTAGCAAAAAAGATACTATCAAAAAAAACTTCATACTGCGACCTGGACGGAGGTCAAGCAAATTAAGAAAATTAGTCATCAGGGTAATGACAGCCGCATTTATAATATGAATATATATATTATAATTGCTTATCTGTACAGAAACAAGGATAGATAAAACTAGGGTAATAATGATCTTCAGTATTCCGGTTGTCAAATAACCCTTCATTAAACTTTTCAGATGACCTGATAAACCCTGCGATTCCTTACTTCCCTTTATATCATCCAGTAAACCCATCAAACCAATTATAATAACTATAAATAAATATATCTCCAATAAACCTCTCTCGATAAAGTTGATTAGATATAAAATATAGTAAAACAACATTGAGAAGACAATAAGCACAACCCCTCCCACTACAGGAACACTCTGCCCTTTATAGTTTTTTTTCAGCAAATTAAAATCCACGAGCCAGGATCTATACATGATTTCCCCTTTTTATTGCCTTAATAGATTTAAATATTTCCACAAACTGTTTAAAACGATGCCTGTATCCATTGAAATCATTACCCGTAACTCTATGCCTGAAGGAACATTCTATCTCAGTATAATGAATCCCCTGCTTGATAAAAGCTATATCAAGACCCAATTCCAGACCATAGCCATCCTGTAAAGGTAAAATCTTTCCCAGTATATCCTTTCTCACAGCCCGCTGTCCAGATAATGGTGCCTTCATTTTTTTCCCAGTCAGATGATATATAGAAGTTTCTGCCAGTTTCCTTACTAATCCCACACCACCACCACATATAGGCAGTATCCCTATTGAAGCCTCTATTTCATCATAGACTAAAGGTTTTACCAGCTTTCTTATTTCACTTACGCTTTCCGCAAGGTCAGCATCTACAAAAACCAGTATATCTCCCCGTGATGCTTGTATCCCCTGATAGATAGCATTCCCCTTACCTTTATTTTCCTGAAGACATATTAAGCTCACAGGATGAGATTTTACTAACTCCCTTGTATTGTCAGTAGACCCATCATCAACAACAATAATTTCATCAATCCATGCCAGGTCGTCAAGGGTGCGGAGTGTCTTTTCTATTATATCTTCCTCATTGTATGCTGGTATTACTACTGTTATTAGCTTATTATTCAACATAATCTATATCTAGCTCCCTGTAATTAATCTTCCTGCCTTTATATATCTTCCTACCTTTATATATCTTCTTATAATATAGCTCTCTATACTCTATATACTTCTGTAGAATACATATTTTTGCTGTACAAGGTTAAAATATTACCTATTGTTTTTTACCTATTGCTTTTTTACCTATTGCTCAAAATTACTTACTTTCTGAACAATTATCTGTGCTAATTTCTGCATGATTATCAGTATTAATACTTAACCCTGATTTTTCAATCTCAGTTAAAATATTTAACATCAAACCCAGCACATCTCCTTTAGTGTATTCTATAAGGGTTGTATTATACACTTCAACCCCATCAAATTGCTCAAAGATGCTATTCTTCATATTCCAGCTTATTAGCCTGTCAAACGCCTCACATGAGGTTTTATTCTGAAAAACAGACTCATGACCTACATGTTTATATTCCAATAACTCCACTTCGGCTCCCATGATTTTAAAGTATTCAGTTACCTGTTCCACTTTACTTTTACCAAGGTCGCTGTAAATCAGAAAAAGTTTCTCTGAACTCATATAGTCTTTTAACAGTATATTGAAAAGCTTTCTTTCCAGTTCCTTTCTACTGCTCAAATCTTTATCCCTGAGTTCAATTGTAGCAGCAAGTTCATTGTTTTCTTTTTTAAGATTTATAATATCGTCTCTTATATTTTGAATAATATCCCTCTGTTCCTCAATTAACCCTTCATGTCCAATTAAACTTGATCCAATCAATATTCCAAGCCCCAGTGCAGCAAAAATAGCAGTAATTGTGAAGATATGATAGCGTAAATGAATAATCATGTGTTTACTTCCCCTTATAGTAAATTAATACATTCCTAAATTATAAACTAAGATTATAAAGCCTCATCAGCCTGATAACAGAAAATAATTATGCTCCGTAATCGAAAAATAAATATGCTTCTTGTAATATCTTATATTATTTTAGTTATAAAATTATAATATCAGTTAAGAAAAATACGTAATCTAAGTGCAAGTAATTGAAGAATCTGTTTGATAGGAGGGGAATATAAAACAACAAAAATCAGGGGTATCAAGACAGCTGCCGTGAATTGTAACCAGTATTTATAACAAATTTTGTTCTGGTATAACTTACTTACTCCCTTGGCATCTACTAACTTATTGCCAAGCTTTAATCTGACCAGTAGTGTGCTGGCCATTCCTTTTCTTCCTTTTTCCAGGAAATCGATCATATTTGAATGGGTTCCAACAGCAGTAATAAGTTCTGCACCCCTGTCATGAGCGAGGATCATAGCAATATCTTCACTGGTCCCCGGTGCTGGATATAATATATATTCCAGTCCCAATTCTCTTATTCTTTTCAGACCCGGGGCTTGACCATCTGGATATGCATGTAAGATTATTTTTTTTACTTTCTTTAATGCATAATCAGAAACACTATCCATATCACCAATTAACACATCAGGTCTGTATCCAGATTCCAGGCAGGCATCTGCACCCCCATCAACCGCAATAATAATGGGATTCATTTCCCGGATATATGATTTAATTGCTACCAGGTCATCTTTGTAATCCACTCCCCTAACAACAATTAAAACATGCCTCCCGCTGAAATCAATCCCAATATCAGGTGCAGTTAAATCAACTATTAAGTTTTTTTCTTTTTTAGCATAATTTAGTGTATTGTCTATAAATTTAGAAAGTTCTGTTTTAATATTTTCTCTGGCCCTTCTGGTTTTCTGGTCTAATTCATATCTGGTAATTTCTCTACCAGAGGCAATCTGTTCTCCATCCCTATAGATCTGTCCATCTCTGATTTCAATTGTATCACCCTCATACAGTAGTGAAAACATTCTTCCTTTCAACTTTATATCTATTAATGGTATATGGGCATCAAGTAGTAATTTCGGCCCATGATTAGGATATCTACCACTCATTGAAGTAGAAAGATTCAATACCGCCTTAACCTGTTTATCGATCAGTGATTTGCTGGCTAAATGGTCAATATCCTGATGATCTATTACTGCTATTTGATTCGCCCTTATACGTTTAACTAGGTCTTTTGTTTTTTTATCGATAACTACTTTTCCCCTGATCATATTTTTCACCCTCCCGGGCTTTTTATTATTATATGAATATTGGGGAAAATGCATACTGGAATATAATAGATAGTATTAAGAGAAAACATATCCAGCATGCAAATTTAAAAAAATACTTCAAAAATTTTTTATTAAAGTGAACTAAATAATCTAAATTTATTTTATTTACATACTCTGTAATTCAATTTATATATAATCCCATTAGCTGGCACGCATTTCCAGGCGTAATTTATCAGCTATTTTTGCAATAAACTGAGAATTTGTAGGTTTTCCACTATTTGCAGATACTGTATTACCAAAATATTTGTTAAGCGCATTTATATTTCCGCGATCCCAGGAAACTTCAATTGCATGACGTATGGCACGTTCTACTCTACTTGGAGTTGTATTAAACTTATCTGCAACTGATGGGTATAATTCCTTGGTAACTGCGCCCAGGAATTCAATATCGTTAATTACAAGCTCAATAGCCTCCCTCAAGTATATATACCCCTTAATATGGGCTGGAACACCAAGATTATGCATTACTTCTGTAATCCTTACATCAAGATCAACTGATTTTTTACCACTCTGATTTTTGGTAAATACATATCCATTTGTAGAACCAGCAGGTGGTTTCATCATCTGTGTTATTCTTTCCACTAATTTATCCAGATCGAAGGGTTTCATTATATAATAATTTGCACCTAGTTCAACAACCCTTTTTGTAACCTCTTCCTGACCAAAAGCAGTAAGTATAATAGTCTTTACTTCATTAGTCAGATTGTTTCTGTTCATTTCTTCCATTACACCAATACCATCCAAATGCGGCATAATAAGATCCAGAACAAGTACATCAGGATCTTTTTCCTTAATTAATTTTAACCCTTCGACACCATTATAGGCTACACCAACTACATCAAAATTTTCCTGATCATTCAGATACTCCTCCAACAACTGACAGAATTCTCGATTATCATCGACCAACACAATTCTTACATTTTCTTCCATTAAAAATCATACCCTCCCCAAAATTATATAATATTTTCAGCATTTATTAACTTCTACATATGTCACAAAATACCTTCTTAGAAAAGTAAAATTTTATTATATTTCCATATATTAACCTAGAAATTACTGTAATATCAAGAAATATTACTTAAAAATATTTTTCTTATTTACTATAGTCTACAAAATAATTTTGATTTGTTTTATTTAATTGTGAACCAGTAAATTTATCAAAAAAAAATAAATTGCTTAATATTAGAAAAGCCAGGACAGGCTAGTTAGTCCTGGCTATACTATATGAATCAGTCTGTAATAACATCCATTCTGCAAAAATACCATATCCTTTTGTAGGTTCATTTACAAATACATGGGTGACGGCGCCTACAAGTTTATTATTCTGCACAATAGGACTACCGCTCATCCCCTGTATAATCCCACCTGTTACCTGTCTTAGCTCCGGGTCAGTTATATTAATCACCATACCCTTTTCATTAGGCATAGATTGATGATATATCTTTTCAATATTGACATTAAATTCTTCTATTTTTCCACCTTTTATGACTGTATATATTTTTGCTGCACCTCTTTTAACCTCATTGCCAGCTGCCACAGGTATTGGTTCTTTGAAGTAGGGGTTAACTGGATTTCTAGATAGAGTACCAAAAATGCCAAATTGATTGTTTTTGCTAATTTCCCCAATAACATTTTCTGTCTGAAAAAATGTACCCAACTTTTCTCCTGGCAGACCCCTCTGACCGCTGTGGATACCGGAAATCTGTGCCTCTATTATCTTCCCTTCCCTTACTTCTATTCGGTTTTGACTATTGGTTTCTATTATTTCATGTCCCAGTGCTCCATATTCGTTGTTAGCTGGATTTATAAATGTTAGAGTACCAACACCTGCCACACCATCATCTACATATAAGCCGATCATATAAAGTCCCTGCTGATTTCTTACCGGTTCTATTTTTATAGTTTTCTGACTACCATCTTTTTTTGCTATCAAAAACTCGACCTCTCTACTACCATTCTCCACTGTTTTCTGGATTTCATTAGCAAGTTTCATCTTGTCATTAATAACATGTGAGTTTACTTCTATTATTCTGTCTCCTATAACTATACCGGCTTCCCTTGCAGGATAAAAACGATCTCCCTTTTCATCTTCTACATAAGAGCTTCCTACCACCATTACACCACGACTTCGCAACAAAACTCCAATTGCCTGTCCCCCTGGATAAACGTTTATTTCTGGAAGAACATTGACGGTTATTGTTTTTATTGGTATAATTCCGAATAATTTGAAACTTAAAGAAGAACTCCCTACATCTTCTGCCAGAACAGTTGCCTCACCAGGATTCAGTCTTAAGTGTTCATCGCTAAGCCTCTGACCATTTATTGTAAGGTCACTTTCATTTTTGCCATAAACATATAGATTAAATGGAAACGAGATTTTAACTGTTGATTCATCGCCTTTTACAATAGAAAAAGAAGCAGGAATACCATTTATTATAAAATAATAAGATAAAGATAAAAAAATAATTGCTATAACAAAAAGACCAATCCCAAACTTTTTGTTCAAAAAAATCACTCTCCTGCCTTATCATCATCCAATCATGATTGATAATTGCTTAATAAAAAGGGCGCCTCTACATAATTAGAGATGCCCGATGGATTGGTCGATTATTCAGTTATATATTGGCACGTTATTAGCAAGGTGCCAGAAAACAATGACAGTAGGAGACTATAATACTCATACTGTTTTTATAGAAGTTCTTCCTTTTTCTGCTCAGCTAGAGTCAACATTTCTTCTGCATGCTTAATGGTAGTATCTGTCAATTCAACACCACCCAGCATTCTGGCCAGTTCCTCTTTTCTATCATTGATTTCAAGGTTATAAATATTTGTATAGGTCCTTTCATCTTCCATTTCTTTGGTGATGAAGAAATGGTTATCCGCCATGCTGGCTATTTGAGGAAGATGTGTTATACATAAAACCTGTCGTTTTTTGCCTATAATAGCCAGCTTTTCTGCCATCATCTGGGCTACTTTTCCACCAACTCCTGCATCAACTTCATCAAAAATCAATGTATCAACTTCGTCAATATGTGCAATAATAGTCTTTAAAGCAAGCATTATCCTGGAAAGTTCTCCGCCTGATGCAATTCTGCTGAGCGGCTTCAGATCTTCACCTGGATTTGGTGCAATCAGAAAGTCTACCCTATCAATACCATTTATAGATGGAGATTTTTCGCTAAATTGTATTTTAAATTTTGTTTTTTCCATAGCAAGGTCTGCCAGTTCCTGTGATACAATTTTCTCCAGTTCCAGGGCTTTATTTTTTCTTAATTTCGACAATTTATTAGCATTATCATAGTATTCTTCCAGTAAAACATCTTTACGTTCCTGTAGTTTATTGATAAACTTATCTTGTGAAAGTAAATTATTCAAACGTTCTTCCATCTCTGCCTGATAATTCATGATATCTTCAACAGTCTGTCCATATTTTCTCTGTAAATTGGCAAGATGGGATAATCTATTTTCTATTTTATCCAATTTTTCCTGATCAAATTCCAGTTTTTCATGATAGTTATTTAGTCTGAAAGAAAGATCTTCTACCTGATAAAAAATATCACTCATAACATCATGGAATTCATTAATTTCCTCATCATATTCTTTAATATCCTCAAGTTTCTTCATAAAAAGGCCAATTTGATTTATAAGACCTGAATTATCCTGAAATTCCTCACCATTAATATTGTTATATAATTCGCCAATAACTGCATAGATATCTTCCATATTGGCCATTATTTTAAATTCACGATCCAGATCTTCAATTTCATTTTCCTTTAATTGAGCAGCAGCAATTTCATCAATCTGAAATTCCAGCAGATCAATTTCACGTGCTTTTTCTGCCTCTTCGACATTAAATTCAGACAATTTTCTTTCTATTTCACTTATTTCTATATAAGCCTCTTTGATCTTTTTTGTCAGACCATATTCTTCATATGCAATAAATTCATCAAGAACTACCAGTTGTGAACCATGATCAAGCAGGCGTTGATGTTCATGCTGACCGTGTATATCAACAAGATACTTGCTTATATCTTTGATCATTCCAGCTGTAGCAAGTTGTCCATTTATTCTATTTCTATTATTACCATTCTGTCTTACTTCTCTGGACAACAGAACCATATTTGCCTCTGGTTCAATACCAGCATCAATTAATATACTGTTGATCGCATCAATCCGTTCCGGTTCGAAAGCGGCCTCAATATAGGCACTATCTTTACCATTTCTGATAAGATCTGTTGAAGCCCGTGCTCCCAGCAAAATCTCAAGAGCACCGATTATAATTGATTTACCTGCACCAGTCTCTCCAGTCATAACATTCAATCCATCTGTAAAATGGATTTCCAATTCATCAATCAGCGCAAAATTCTTCACTCTAAAGTCAACTAACATAAGTAATCAAATCTCCCTTCCTATGTACTTTAAATTTCCCAACAAGTTACCTATACTTATGTCATAAAATCCTGAAGTCTGCTAAATAAACCATGGGTCTTCTCTTTTGGTTTTATAACCAGCAAGAGGGTATCATCTCCGGCAACTGAACCAATTATCTCTTCCCAGTCAACATTATCAATTGCAGAACCAAGTCCATTAGCAGTACCTGGCAGGGTATTTAAAACAATTATATTCTCACTATAATCCATATCAACCACAAAATCTCTGAACATTCTTCTCAACCAGTTATTTATATCCGTCTGCTTTCTTTCATTCGGCAGTGAATACTTGTAACCACCATATCCGTCAGGAACTTTAATTAAACCCAATTTCTTAATATCCCGTGAAATAGTAGCCTGAGTTACTTCAATCCCCTGGTTCTGTAGTCTCTCTGCTAACTCCTCCTGGGTACTTATATCTTCTTCTTTAATGATATTGACGATTTTTAAATGTCTTTTGCTTTTCATCTCCTACTTAAACTCCTTTCATACTAAGCCAGCTTTCATCTTTTTATGTAAAATAGAGTAAAACGTACTTCCCGGTAATTTAACTACCAATAATTCACGACTGGCAGCCTGTACATTTATTTCATCATTTGATTTAATCGAATAATCATAGCCGCCATCTGCAGTAAAACTCATGGTATATTCACCATGAACCACTATTTTA
Source organism: Halanaerobiales bacterium (assembly GCA_046546395.1). Taxonomy (GTDB): domain Bacteria; phylum Bacillota; class Halanaerobiia; order Halanaerobiales; family DTU029; genus JBDNGI01. The sequence continues at coordinate 15,411 of JBKGXW010000006.1, read as the reverse complement.
AGTTTCTCCCTATCTGAGATAACCATAGGTGTAATAAACAGACTATGGGGGCAGATAGGTGTGACAATAATTGCCCTTATCTGTGGGTTTATAATCGGTCCACCTGAAGAAAGTGAATAGGCTGTTGATCCAGTAGGTGTCGAAACGATAATTCCATCAGCTCGATATGAATTTACAATCTCATCATTTATATAAAAATCTATACCTACCAGTTTTGAGCGGGAACCCCGATGTACTACAAAATCATTTAAGGCAAAATTGTGGTAAACATTTTCACCATCACTTTCGATATTGCCCTCTAGAATCATTCTCTTTTCAATTGAGAATTTGCCGGCAAATAAATTACCTAGGGCTTTTTCCAACTCATTAGTCTCGATTTCTGTTAAAAAACCCAGATGTCCTATGTTTATACCCAGCAGGGGAATTCCACTGCCAAAAAAATAATGTGCGGTATGTAAAAAGGTCCCATCACCACCAATTATAACAATATATTCTACATCAGACCTCAGTTTGCTATAATCAGCTTTTTCTGACCTTCCCATTATCTCGGCAGCCCTGGTTTCGACAAGAAAAGATATATCTCTTTCAGATAGATATTTAATAACCCTATCTGCGACAGTAAATGCTTTATCTTTCTGGGTATTTAAAACCAGTCCTATTCTTGGAATAATATCAACCCCCTTCCAGGATATAATGTGCTTCATTTATTAGATCATAAACAGTTTTATACCAGTTATCCTTAATATTTTGTACACTTAATTGATTGCTTTTAGCTTCATCCTGTATTTTTTCTTTATATTTTAAATGTATTAGAAACTCAATGTTCTTACTGCTGGCTCCAGTTATCGGAGAATAATCCAGTCCTTTTATAGTCAAATTTGTATTAATAAAGAATTCTATCATTTCCATCAAAATATCAACATGAATTTTTTTCTCTCTGACTACACCATTTTTCCCTATCCTCTCAGGACCTGCTTCAAACTGGGGTTTTATCAGCGCCAATATATCACCATTATCCTCCAGAAAATGAATAGCCGGGGGGATTATCAGTCTCAGAGAAATAAATGAAACATCTGTTACAATCAGGGGTACTTTTACCGGTAATTCCTCAGTCGAAAGGTAACGGAAGTTAGTTCGTTCCATAACTTCTACCCGTTCATCCTGTCTTAATTTCCAGGCCAGCTGTCCGTAACCAACATCGACAGCATATACCCTACTTGCTCCATTTTGCAGGAGGCAATCGGTAAATCCACCAGTTGAGGCTCCAATATCAATAGCCTCTTTGCCCTCCGGGTCAATATCAAACACCTTTAATGCCTTTTCCAATTTCAGTCCACCACGGCTCACAAAGGGTAGTATCTCTCCTTTGATCTTGATTTCTACATCATTTTTGACAGAAGTTCCGGCTTTATCTATTATTTCGCCATTAACCAATATTTTTCCTGCCATAATTGCTCTTTTAGCCTGACTTCTACTTTCATAAATTCCTTTTTCAACCAGCAAAACATCTAGGCGTTCTTTCGAGGCCATTTAGCTACCTCCAGCTGCCAGGATAATATTTCGGCTACTTTTTCCACTATACCGCGGCTGTCCAGCTTATAGATACCCCTCATTTTGCTCTGAGAACCATGTTCTACAAATAAGTCCGGTATGCCGATTCTTCTTATCTTTATACTATCAAGTGCAGGGTCATTAGCTGCATGGTCATTGGCAAGTTCCATAACTGCACTACCAAAGCCGCCTGCCAGAACCTGCTCTTCTATAGTCAATATATACCTATATTCCTTCATTTTCTGCAATATTAATTGTTCATCAAGGGGTTTTATAAAACGTCCATCCATTAACCCGATATTTATACCCTGTGTCTTAAGTAATTCTGCTGCCTCAAGAGCTGGATATACTGTAGAACCAATCGCAATAATTAAAAGTTCCTCACCCTCGAGAAGCATTTCAGCCTGCCCTACAGGAATTTCCTGAAGAACATCATCCATTTTAACACCATATACCTCACCCCGGGGATAACGTAATGCCGCTGGTCTTCCGCTATTAACCGCAGTATAAAGCATATGCTGTAATTGGTTCTCATCCCGTGGAGCCATTAAAATCATATTGGGCACAATACGCAAAAAGGAAAGATCAAATACTCCCTGGTGAGTTTCGCCATCGCTTCCCACTATACCGCCTCTATCTATTGCTATTGTCACAGGTAAGTTCTGTATACAGACATCGTGAATAACCTGGTCATAGGCCCGCTGTAGAAATGATGAATACATGGCCACAATAGGTTTCTTGCCGCCCCTCGCCATTCCACTGGCCAGGGTAACTGCATGCTGTTCGGCAATTCCCACATCAAAAAAACGCTCAGGATATTTATCCCGCAATATATTGAGGCCTGTTCCTTCAGGCATTGCAGCAGTTATACCCAGGATATCTTCATCATTTTCAGCAATCTTCACTATACTTTCTCCAAAGACTTGACTATATGATGCTCTACTATTTACCTTTTTACTCTCACCGTTATCAATAACAAAGGGGCTGACCCCATGAAACCTGGAAGGTTGATTTTCTGCCGGTTTATACCCCTTACCTTTTTTGGTATTAACATGTATCAATACTGGGCCTTCAATCAGATCAGCATTTTTAAAATTACTGATAAGTTCATTTATATTATGTCCATCAAGTGGTCCTATATAGGTAAAGCCCATCTCTTCAAAAAGAATTCCAGAAAGGAAAATATACTTAAACCCATCTTTTATCCTTTCAACACTTTTTGAAACAGTTGATCCAATCCTGGGGATTTTACTGATTACAAATTCCAGGTCTTCCTTCATTTTATGGACCCGGGGATCAATCCTTACATTTGATAAATAATAAGAAAGGGCACCTACATTTTGAGATATAGACATACCATTATCGTTGAGGATAACAGTCATATTAGTACCAATATGACCGGCATGATTCAAAGCCTCAAATGCCATACCAGCTGTCAGAGCACCATCCCCAATAACAGCATAGATACGATCATTGCGCTTCTTTAAATCACGGGCCAGAGCCAGACCCAGCGCAGCAGATATAGATGTACTGCTGTGTCCTGTTTCAATTATATCATGTATACTTTCTTTACTTTTTGGATAACCACTTAATCCCTGATACTGTCTGATAGTATGGAACTGATCTTTACGTCCAGTAATAATCTTATGGGGATAACTCTGATGCCCCACATCCCATATTATCTTATCCCTGGGGCTATTTAAATGATAATGTAAAGCAATTGTTAATTCAATTACCCCAAGATTTGATGCCAGGTGACCACCTGTATCAGATACAGTTGATATGATAAATTCCCTTAACTCTTTAGCCAGTCTATTCAATTCTTCTATATTTAAAGATTTTAAGTCTCCTGGAGATTCAATATTGTCCAGTATATTTGCCATCTATTTTTCACCTCGTAGTCGTAAGCTAATAGTATTACCGATAAGCTCGAAACCAGCAAGCATTTTTCCTACATAAAATATTATTTCATCTGCTTTGCGAATGCCGAATGTTTTAAAATAAGCCTTGCCGCCAACAGTTAATGCTGAAATAAAACCAATCATCAGTAAATTCAATATAGATTGTGAGCCACCCCAGTTATTCATTATTCTAAGTACAATAACAATGCCAATAGCTCCGCTGACCGTACCACATATATCACCAACTATATCACACATAAGACTGGCAACACGGTCACCATGTTTTACCAGAAACAAACCTTTCCTGGCTCCAAATACTTTTTTTGCAGCCCTGGCATTAAAGGTACTTGGGCTGGCAACAGTGGCTGCAACACCTACCATATCACTCAGTATTCCAGTAAATATAATAACCAGCAGTATAATTACAGCCGGTGTAAAAGACACATATTGAATTCTCGTCTGTGAACTTAGTGTAACCAATATAGCAACCAAAAATGTAAAGATAGCTATCAGTAAACTACCTTTTAAATTCTTCATAATTAATAATTCAACACCTTCATTTTCTATAATAATATGATAATATTTCGCCTACATGAAATGAAAATTATTCTTCCACATACCTCTCAGCCGCTTAGAAAAAATTCTTCCTGTCTATAATTACTATTATTATCTATTATTCATAATAAATCTTGGATGGTAATATAATAGGTAAACGCTGCGGCTTAGGTCCAGTAGGTTTTCCCCCTGAGTAACCGGATGTTACCATCACGGCGGTTTCCCTTTAATACTCAGACTACCTGGTTGCCCGAATAAGTAGGACTGGATTGCCACTTAGTCCACACTTTAATCCCCATTATACCTGACAGAAGTCAACAGTCTAGAAGATTTCCTTGACAATACTATGCTATTTTCTAGCTTCTTTTGCAGTCCTGGTTTCCAGCACTTGGACATATCATCTGGATCCATGATGTATATAAAATGCTGTCCCCAACACCACTCAAAGCAGGCTACACTGTACCCACCTTTCAACGAATACAGGTTCACTGAGCCCTTTTCCATCGGAACTCAGGTCTCCACGGGAAAGGGGTCTACGCCCGCATGCCCTTGCGGATCGCCCCAAACCCTTAACTCCCAGCATCAACCCCCAACTGGGCGTCGGCAGCCAACACCAGGAACTTCATCGATGTGCCCTTAACGGATTTTTAGGCCCGTCTTCAAAAATAGGGTATTGACTAGAATACTGTACCATCCAAAGATAACTTAATATAATATATATTATAACATAGATAATCAAAATCTTGCAATAAAGAAGACTTGATAGATTTTAGATTATATCTCATTTGAATCTCTACCGCCTGATTATTATGATTGACGACCAACAATAAATTCAAGTAATTTATTTAATTTATCTGCTTTATCACCAAATATTTTTAATGCTTCTCTGGCTTCTACTGCATTTTTAGCCGCTTCTTTTCTGGCCTGTTCCAGACCCAGTAATTTAGGATAGGTTGCCTTATTTAGTTTTTCGTCACTACCTGTCTTTTTCCCTAATTTTTCATCATCGCCTACAACATCAAGTATATCATCTACAATTTGAAAAGTAAGTCCCAGTTTCCCTGCATATTCTTCAAGGGCAGACAACTCGTCATTAGTAGGCTCACCACAGTAAGCTCCTGCCAGAATAGATGCCCTGAAGAGAGCACCTGTTTTGGCCCGGTGTATCTTCATCATTTCTTCCAATCCTATCGCTTTATCCTCTGCTTCGAGATCAAGCACCTGGCCCCCTACCATTCCCTGTGCACCTGCACTATAGCTTATTATTTCAATTATCTTAATTATCTTCTCTGGAGCCAGAGAAAGTCTGCTCAGTACATTAAAGGCATATGTTAAGAGACCATCTCCTGCCAGTATGGCAATCCCGGAACCATAAACCCTGTGATTTGTCAATTTACCCCTGCGATACTCATCATCATCCATACTTGGTAGATCATCATGTATTAATGAATAACTATGTATCATTTCAATAGCATTACCAACAATAATAGCACTATCAATATCACCCTCTACAAGTTCAGCAGCCATTCTGCTTAAAACAGGTCTCAATCTTTTACCACCGGAAAATATAGTATATTTCATGGATGATAGTAGTGTGTCAGATAACTCCAGATCTCTCTTATCAAGTAAATCTTCAAGTATTTCATCAGATTCTGCCTTATATTTTTTTAACAGATGTTTCACTTCATTCAATTAAGCTCACCCTCCTGATCATATGGAAGGGCGTCTGAATATCCATCTTCCTCGTTCAGTACTATTTCGATTTTTTTCTCTGCTTCATCTAATTCACCATTACAAAATTTAATCAAATTAACCCCTTCTGTAAAAACCTCCAGTGACCTTTCCAGCGAGAGCCCACCATCCTCCAGTTCCCGGACAATATCCTCTAATTTTTGCAGTGCCTCTTCAAAATTGAGTTCTTTTTCAGACATATTATTCATCCTCCTTCTATCGCCAACTGCCGTTTTCAATTTACCAACAATCAATCTATATTTATATCATCATTAATATCAATAACTTCACTAGTTATATAACCATCTTTTACCCTTGTATTTAATCTATCTCCCCTATCAATCTGATTTATGCTGTTGATAAGCTTATCAGCAACACTACTAATAGAATATCCCCTGGCCAGAGTTTTCAGCGGGCTCAAACTATCTATTTTACTGTTTAATATTTTAAATCTCTCTTTAAATGAACTTACTTTTTTCTCCATGTTCCACTGCAGTTGTCTACTCAGGTCATCAAGTTTCTGACTCCTTTCAACAAATAATTCTTCAGGACGAGCAAACACCCTTTTTTCAGTAACATTTTTTACTCGATTGCGCTCGGTATCAATCTTATTTTTGATTGCATTAAGTAATCTCTGCTGATTATTTTCCAGATTTTTTTCCAGCTCCAGCCTTGATGAAATAGCCAGTTCTGCAGCAGCTGAGGGTGTTGGAGCTCGTAAATCTGCTACAAAATCCGCGATAGTGAAATCGGTCTCATGACCAACTCCACTAATTATCGGTACCTGTGAATTATATATGGAACGCGCTACAATCTCTTCATTAAACGGCCATAGATCCTCAATCGATCCACCACCCCTGCTGACAATTATCAGGTCTATATCATTTCGGCTATTCAAATAATTTATTCCTTTGACTATCTGCTTACTGGCATCCTCTCCCTGCACCAGAGAAGCAACTATCAGAACATAAACATTGGGAAATCTCCTTTTTACTACTGACAGGATATCTCTGATAGCCGCACCAGTAGGAGATGTTACAATTCCAATCTTTTTCGGAAGGACAGGCACTTTTTTCTTGTGTTCTTTAGCAAACAGACCCTCTTTATCCAGTTTTTCTTTTAGTTGTTCATAAGCCAGATAAAGAGCACCTTTTCCTGCAGGTTCTACATCATCTACATAAAACTGATAGGTTCCCCTCGGTTCATAGATACTTACATATCCATGTGCGTTTACCTTCATACCATCTTCTATATCAAATTTAACCTTGCGATTATAACCGCTGAACATTATCGATGATATACACGAATTTTCATCTTTCAATGTAAAATACATATGCCCGGAATTATGATGGTGAAAATTTGATATCTCACCAGTAATCCAGAGGTCACTTAAAACAGAGTCATTTGACATCAATCTCTTAATATATTTACTTATATCTGTAATTGTATAGATACTTTTTTCCATATAATAACCCCTTAAAGGTGTTTTTTATTACCAATATTTAAATTCTCCAGCCTAGTATCAAGAAGATAATTATTTTTTTCAATCCTAGCATTTAGCTGCCATAGAAAAATATTATTCGTATAATATTATGATACTTAATATTTACTATATTTAATAATGCTATAGACCATGTGCTATTCGTGCTTTAACAGTATTCTTCATCAACATAGCAATAGTCATTGGACCAACCCCACCAGGAACAGGTGTGATATAGGAGGCTTTTTCTGCAGCTGACCTGAATTCAACATCACCGACCAGTTTTCCATCCACCCGGTTAATTCCTACATCTATAACTACAGCACCTTCTTTTACCATATCACCAGTAATAAATTCTGCTCTCCCAACTGCAGCAATCAGTATATCTGCCTGAAGGGTTTCAGAAGCCAGATCTCTAGTTCTTGAATGACAGATTGTAACCGTTGCATTTTTATCCAGTAAAAGGTGGGCTACTGGTTTTCCAACAATATTACTCCTACCTACAATTACTGCCTTCTTTCCCTCGATTTCAACACCCTCACGTTCCAGTAATTCAATAATACCCATAGGGGTACAGGCCTCAAAGCGAAGATTATCTTTCTGCCCACTGAAAAGTCGGCCTGTATTGATAGGATGAAAGCCGTCAACATCTTTCTCGGGATTAATGGATTCAATAATTACCTTATCATCAATATGATCCGGCAAAGGGAGTTGGACCAGTATCCCATCAACCGTTCTGTCATTGTTCAACAAATCAATTAATTTGATTAACTCATCCTGAGAAATATCACCATCTTCCCTTATTATCTTTGATACTAAGCCTAGCTCCCTAGCTGCTCTTTCCTTAAACTTCACATAAGTCTGAGAAGCAGGGTCATCACCAACCAGCACTACTGTAAGACCTGGCGCCCTTCCCTCCTCAGTCAGTTCGACAACCTTATTCTTAAGCTCCTGCCTGATAGTTTTTGCAGTACCTTTTCCATCAATAATTTTTGCCACTTTAATACCCCCTGGATAAAAATATTTTTGTTTCATTTTTTACATTCTCTATTCTAAATTATGATTCCTCCGTATATTATACATGTGATTTGTGAAACTATTGAGTCACATTCACCATATTTAGGATTTATTAAACTATTGAATCGAATTCCCATATTATATTTATGTTTCGCGAGACTATTAAATTGCATTTACCAATGCAACATTGATTAACTAGGGTAATTATCTATAAATATCCTAATCTATCTTAATATATATTATTTTTATTTATCTATCATATGATTACAGACTTCAGTTATTTAATAATTATCTTAGACATCAAGAGGATAGAAAAAGTATAAATAACTCCTCCTTTAAATATTCTTTAAGTTGCATAAAAATCCTGCATAAAAAACAATATTATTACTCCTGAGCACTATTATTATATATGAGAGCACCCTTATTATTCCTGAGCAGCCTTATTTCCCTGAGCATATTATCAAACTCTGATCAATATTACACTGAAAATCATAAGGGGTATCCAAATATTTTTGTTTTTAGCAGGGAGGACTTGGTTCATCATCAGGGATAAGGCTAATCAATCCTTCATCCTTTAGAATTTGAGTCACCTCTGCCAAACTACCCCTTTTTTCATCAGGGAGATTCTCTACAAAATCATTAATCTGCTCTGTAGAAACATTATTGACATACTTAATTCCTCCGTATTTAATTGTCCTTACCCTCTGATTTAACTGATTATCCACTTATACAACCCCTTTCCTTAACATTAATTTTGCTTATATTATACCCATAATTATATTTTATAAACTTTCTAAAATACAAAAAACTGAAGGTCATAGTACCTCCAGTCTTAAGTATATTATATCTGCTTTTCATTTATTAAATATTATATACCCTCTCAGAATTAAGTGTTGTAATATTTTCTTTATTCAGTACTTCTATAGCCTTTACTGCATCACTTACCCTCATTATAACAACTGCACCATTGGTGTCTTTACCAACAGCATACATATATTCAATTCCAATAGACTGATTGGATAATACAGTAAGTACCTCAGCAAGACTACCGGGTTTATCTATAACTGATATTGCAATTACCTCTGTTGTATTAACAGTAAATCCACTATTCTTCAATACCTCTTCTGCCTGATCAGGTTTATTAACAATCAACCTCAGGATACCGAAATCTGTGGTATCTGATATTGAAATAGCTATCAGGTCAATCTCATTTTCTCCAAGAGCTCTGGTAACTTCTGCCAGTCTGCCTGATTTATTTTCTATAAATATGGAGATCTGTTTTATCATCATTTTAAATCCCCCCTTTAAGCTTCAGAATAGTTGTACCCCTCTTTAAAGGCCTTAACATTTACATCAATAAACTTCTCAGGAACCATGGCTTTGACAGATTCCAGCCATTCTTCCTCTGGTATATCCAGAGAACGCGCCATAATACCGATCAAAACAGTATTAACAGCTTTCTGGGTTCCACATTCTCTCGCAATTGACAGGGCATCTACAGCAAGAACATTATCATAATTAACTTTTATCTTCTCAATAATATTTTCTGGATATTTCGCCTTGCCGATAATGACAGGAATGGGATCAATCTGCTGATCATTGATAATCATCTTTCCACCTGGTTTCAAATACTCAATCCAGCGTAATGCCTCCAGTCTCTCGAAGGCAAGAATAATATCTGCTTCCTGTTTTTCTATAATAGGCGAATATACCTTTTCTGCAATTTTAACATTTGTTACAACACTACCACCGCGCTGAGCCATCCCATGCACCTCTGACATTTTGACATCATAATTTCTGTTCAATGCCACATTTCCAATTACTCTGCTGGCCAGTAATGTTCCCTGACCTCCTACACCAATTATTACTATATTTATACTATCCATTGATTTCACCAACCTTCTCTATTAAGTCAAAATGACACTTCTCAACACAGAGCATACAGCCAACACATAAAGCATCATTTATTTCGATATGAGTGTCTTTATCAACGATAGCAGGACAGGCAATAGTGGTACACTGCTGACAGTAGTCACAATAATCAGGATCAATACTTACATAACCGGTATAATCAGCTGTAGGGAGTAGTGCACAGGGCCTCTGGGAAATAACAACAGCGGGTTCATCTGCTTCAACTGCTTCCTTCACTACTCTTTCAAATTCAACCAGATCAAAGGGATCTGCAACCTCTACTTTCTCTATACCCAGTGAATTACAGAGTTTTATAAGATCAACCTGTTTTGTAGGTTCACCTTTTATTGTATATCCAGTTGTGGGATTATCCTGATGACCAGTCATACCGGTTATAGAATTATCAAGTATCATAATAGTTGAAATCCCCTTATTATATACTATATCTATAAGTCCGGTAATACCTGAATGTATAAATGTTGAATCTCCAACTACACCAATAGTCTTTTTTGCAAACTCCTTACCCTGAGCCTTTTCCATACCGTGGGCAAGGCTGACACCGCCACCCATACAGACACACGTATCCATAGCCTCAGTAGGTGGTAAAGCCCCTAAAGTATAGCAACCTATATCCCCTGTAACCGTTAAATTCAGATTTTTCATTACATGGAAGGCTCCCCTATGAGGGCATCCAGGACACATAACGGGCGGCCTGACTGGAGCAGGATCAGGAATCAACGTTTTTATATCAATTTTTTCATCTAACATCTTCTCTCTGATAATCTGGGTATTCAATTCTCCTGTTAAAGGTAATTTATCTTTTCCTATAACTTCAATACCCATAGCTTTTATCTGGTTTTCAAAAAATGGATCACCTTCTTCTACTACATATATCTGCTGAACCTCTTCAGCAAAATCGCAAATTAATTTTTCTGGCAAAGGATAAACCATTCCCAATTTCAGATAAGAAACATCACCAAAAGCCTCCCTGGCATATTGATAGGCAATTCCACTGGTAATAACTCCTATCTTTTTATCTCCCCACTGAATTTGATTTAGTTCTGTTTTTTCAGCAAATTCCTTTAAGGCTTCTATTCTTTCTTCTACAACAACATGTCGTTTTCTACCCATTGCTGGCATCATAACATATTTTTCAAAATCTTTTTTATATTCCTTTACCCCACATTCTTCTCTATCTTCTAATTCTACTACACTAACTGAATGTGAGATACGTGTAGAAGATCCAACTATTATAGGTGTATCAAATTTTTCACTTAAATCAAAACCTATTTTTACAAATTCTTTACACTCCTGGCTGTCAGATGGCTGCAGCATTGGCAATTTAGCAGCCCTGGCATAATGCCTGCTATCCTGCTCATTTTGAGAACTATGCATACCATGATCATCAGCAACTGCTATAACCAATCCGCCATTGACACCAGTATATGAAGCAGTAAAAAGAGGGTCAGCAGCCACATTTAAACCAACATGCTTCATGGCTGAGATTGAGCGTGCCCCGGCTATTGATGCCCCAATAACTGTTTCCAATGAGACTTTTTCATTAGGAGACCACTCTGAATAGATCTCGTCATATTTTGCTATAAATTCAGTTATTTCTGTACTGGGCGTCCCTGGATATGATGAAGCAACCGTAGCACCTGCTTCATATGCTCCGCGAGCTATAGCTTCATTTCCTAACATAAGTTTTTTCATTTACTAATACCTCCTAGATACTCTGAAAAATATTGAATTTTATTCTAATTATATAGATAACATTTAGATAACATTTTACAAGGCTATTTTTATTTTACTATCGAATAGTGTTTGTAGTACAAAATATTTTTTTCTGCTCTACTCATCGCGAAGGTCTATTACCCTTTTCGATTTTCCTGTTGTTCTCTCTATTGATTTCGGTTCGACCAGTTTTACCTTTGCATCTATCTGTAAAACAGTTCTTAATTTGTGTCTTATATCCTGTTCCAGTTTCTCCAGAGCACTGAATCTGTCAATCATAGACCCATCTATAAGTTCTACTCTAACTTCAATATCATCCATATAACCCTTCTTACGGACAACAATCTGGTAATGTGGACCAATGTGTTCCATCCCTACCAGAACGCTTTCAATCTGTGATGGGAAAACATTGACACCTTTGATAATCAACATATCATCAGTCCTGCCCAGTATCTTTTTCATCCGCATATTGGTCCTACCACATTCACAGGGTTCCGGATCAAGTATCGTAATATCTTTAGTACGGTAACGGAGCATTGGTATCCCTTCTTTTGTCAGGGTGGTTAAGATGAGTTCACCCTTTTCTCCATAATCCTTTACTAAACCTGTATTAGAATCAATTACCTCAGGATAGAAATGGTCTTCATTGATATGCATACCATTCTGATAGTCACATTCACCAGAAACCCCTGGTCCAACTATCTCACTAAGGCCATAATTTTCAGTAGCCAGGATACCCCAGCGGTCTTCGATTTCATTTCTCATGGCAACTGTATGCCCTTCTCCACCAAAAAGACCGAGCCTTAATTTAAATTTATCCTTACTGATACCCATCTCTTCAGCAAGTTCTGAAAGATATAGTGCATATGAAGGAGTTGCTACTATTATTGTAGACCCAAAATCCTGCATTAACATCATCTGTCTTTCGGAATTCCCGCTAGATGCAGGCACAACCGTGATACCAACCTTTTCCAGTCCATAATGAAGTCCAAAACCTCCGGTAAATAGGCCATATCCGAAAGCAACCTGGGCTACATCATTTTCCCGACCGCCCGCAGCTACAATCAGCCTGGCCACACACTCTGTCCAGTTGTCCATATCATTCCTTGTATAACCTACAACTATTGGTTTACCTGTTGTACCAGATGAAGCATGGACCCTGACTATTTTCTTAAGTGGATATGCAAATAGGTCATAGGGATAATTGTCCCTTAAATCCTCCTTGGTCGTAAAAGGGATCTTCTCAATATCTCTAAGTGACTGAATATGACTGGGCTTTAAGCCAATTGAATCAAATTTCTTTTTATAAAAGGGCACATTATTATATGCATGTTCCACAATATTTTTTAAGTTTGATAGCTGTATCTCTTCCATCTTGCTTTTACTTAGACATTCGGCCTCTTTATTCCAGATCATATATTTGCCTCCCCGGTTTCTTCCATTATTGGGTTCCTGATTGTAGGAAATACCTTTTCAAGGTGCGCATCAGGCAGTTTGGCAGTTACCACACTAACCAGAGGTACCACAACAAGTGATATAACCATAGCTACCGCGCCGATCTGGGGAGCCACCTTTGCATTCATGCCATAATAGATTGCCCCACCTATGGAAATGGTAAAACCTGATATAAGTCCAGCCCAGGCACCTGCTTTTGTGGTACCTTTCCAGTAAAGTCCAAAAAGGAATGGTGCTAGAAAGCAGCCCGCAACAGTCCCCCAGGAAAATGACATCAATGTCACAATTGCAGTATCAGTTACTGAGACTATAAATGACAGAGCAACAAAGAGAGCACAGAGAAAGCGCATTATAAACATGACCTGCTTTTTCTCCATTCCTTTAAATAATGTACCCTTAAGCAGATCAAGCGCTATTGATGAACTCGATACCAGAACAAGTGAAGATAGTGTTGACATTGATGCTGACAGGATAAGTATTATGATAATCCCCATCAGGGCTTCAGGCAGAGCCCTTTCCAGCAGAATTGGCATTACCATATCCATATTTGCAGGTGCAGTGTTATTTAAGAACAACCTGCCTAAACTACCGGTAAAATAAGCACCAACACCAATTAAAACAGCGAATAATGTTGAGATAATAGTCCCATTTGTAATTGCTTTATCATTTTCAACTGTATAAAACTTATGTACCATCTGTGGTAGTCCCCAGACACCAAGACTTGTTAATATAACTAATGACAGTAACTGAAGGGGCATACTACTAAAAGCAGATACCAGATTTGCTCCCTCATCTGGAATAGCTGCCAGCTTAGTGACACCGGCACTTATACCTCCAACTACTGGATGTGATATTACAAAATACAACATCAGTATTAAACCAACTATCATAATTAGACCCTGTACAAAGTTATTAATTGCTGTTGCAACATATCCTCCAAGTAGTAGATATATGCCAGTTAATACCGCCATAGCCATCATACTGTATGTATAATATTCAATGGGCATCCCAAAAGTATAGGTAAATAAATAACCCAGACCCTTATAAACTGAAGCAGAATAGGGAACAAGAAAAACAAATGTAATAATAGCCGTAACAATCTTTAAGTATTTGCTGTCATACCTCTTCTCCAGAAACTCTGGCATTGTTGAGGCATCCATTTCATGGGTCATTCTTCTGGTTCTCTTTCCAAGTACCAACCAGGCAAGCAAGCTACCTATTAGTGCATTTCCAATTCCTATCCAGATAGCTGATAAACCAAATCCCCAGCCGATACTACCAGCATAGCCAATAAAGATCACCGCAGAAAAATAACTGGTCCCATAAGCAAATGCAGAAATCCAGGCTCCCATCTTCCTTCCACCCAGGAAGAAATCATTGACATCACTAACCTTCTTTCTACTATAAATTCCAATTCCAACCATCAGAGCAACAAACAAAGCAAGAAAAACATACTTAATCATACTTTCACCCTCCTTTTCTTTTCTACACACTACTCCCTGCTTTTTAATAGAGGTGATTTTCTCCTATAAGCGTGAATATCTCCCCTAAACGTGAACCTCTCCATCTAAAACGAAAAAAACTGGATGGAGTTTTCTTGATATTAAACAAAACCTTTTAAGCATAAATAAAAAATATTGTTTATGTAAAGTCCTACCATGTTGAATATCCATGTATCCATCCATCAGTTAGGATTTTTCGAATTTATTATATTAATTATAGAAATAAAATATGAATAAATATACAATATAATAAATTCGCGGTCATAAGTTTTATTCCTGCACAAAAATGTTAATTTTTTTTACATTTAAGGAAAAATCAAATAAACAGATTAGTTTAGCCATCTTTTAGTGATAAAAATTTTATTATTAAAACCCAACAAGATATAATCATAGCCGATTTTTTTAGATATCAGTAATTTTTCTTTCTTGATACTTGACATTTAGCCTAAAATCATTTAATATTAATATTGTTCCTAACATGCTGATGTGGCGGAACTGGCAGACGCGCATGATTCAGGGTCATGTGCTTGCAAAAGCGTGAGAGTTCGAATCTCTCCATCAGCACCACTGATAT
>JBKGXW010000005.1:0-63675 GCA_046546395.1 Halanaerobiales bacterium | reverse complement strand
CCCATTTCCAAGCCCCGGTATTCGCTGCTCAGTAGCCAGGAACGCCTTTGCACTTTGTTTTTGAACCTCTTCTACCGAAAAATAAGTTCCTCAAAGTAAGAGCTGTCAAATTCATCGGAAAGTGGTGAGGGTTTTTCTTTAGCTATCAGATAATAGGGATTGTCATTGCTCCCTTCTTTAAAACACCACAAACCTCCATACATCTGCACTGATCCACTAAGGGCTGTCCCATCATCATATTCAATAAATAACTGATGCTTTTTAGGCCGCTTTTCATCCTTATCATGAAACCTTATCCTGACTCCATCTCCAAACAAAATTCTGGTATTTTCAGCTTCAATCTCTACCAGTCCGCCATAAGCATGTGCATTACCTATAACTTTACCAATTAATAAATCATAATACTTCTCAGGTTCCTCATGAAAAAAAGCAAATTTATGAGGTGAATCGGCCGCAACTATATTACTGATCATCTTCCCCCTGATAGTATTATTTAGCTGATTTGAATCACAACAGCTTCTGGTAATTCTAGTATATCAATCCCTCTTTTCTATTTATTTTTTTGTAAAAATTCCAGATAAGAATCTATTTTTGCGATAAAAACTTGAGTTATTAAGTAATAATCCTTTTTTGTTATAAGTACTGGCGTTAACTCATTATCACATAATGAGAATCCCCATACTATATTACCAGCATGGGGATAACTAAATCACTGTCTGTAAGATTTTAAGAATACCCTGATTCGACCTATTGCAACTTCCAGGTCTTCGACTGATGGTAAAAATACCAGCCGGAAGTGGTCCGGTTCAGGCCAGTTGAAACCTGTTCCCTGGACCAGCAACACCTTTTCCTGTATTAATAAATCAAGTATAAACTTTTCATCATCTTTTATATTAAACTTATTTACATCTATTTTCGGGAAGACATAGAGGGCTGCTTCAGGTTTTACACAGGATATCCCGGGAATATCAGTCAACATATTGTAGGCCAGATCTCTCTGCTCCTTCAATCTTCCCCCGGGTAAAACCAAGTCCTGAATACTCTGGTATCCCCCCAGTGATGTCTGAATGGCAAACTGTGAAGGAACATTGCTGCATAACCTCATTGATGCAAGCATATTCAGTCCCTCAATATACCCCTGTGCATTGTATTTTTTCCCACTTAACATCATCCATCCAGCCCTGAAACCGGCAACACGATGAGATTTTGAGAGCCCACTCATGGTTACCACCAGAACATCATTAGTCAAAGTAGCTATAGAGGTATGTTTTACCTCATCATAGGTTATCTTATCATATATTTCGTCGGCGAAAATAATTAGGTTATTTTCTGCTGCAAGTTCTACAATAGCCTCAAGTATTTCCACAGGATAATTGGCCCCTGTTGGATTGTTGGGGTTTATTATAACAATACCCTTAGTTTTATCATTAATCTTACTCTTCATATCATCAATATCTGGATACCATTTTGATTGTTCGTCACAGATATAATGTACCGGAGTACCACCTGACAGATTAACAGCCGCAGTCCAGAGTGGGTAATCCGGAGCCGGTATCAGAATTTCATCACCATTATTTAATAAGCCCTGCATAGCCATTACTATAAGTTCACTGAGCCCATTACCTATATAGATGTCGTCAATATCGATATCCAGGATACCTTTATTCTGATAATACTGCATAACTGCCTTTCTCGCCGGGAATATTCCCTTTGAATCACAATAACCCTGGGCGTTTTTTAAATTATACATTACATCATGTATAATCTCATCAGGTGCATCGAAACCAAATGGTGCAGGATTACCTATATTTAATTTGAAAATATTGTATCCTTCTTCTTCAAGTCGGGTTGCCTCATCCAATACAGGACCTCTGATATCATAACAAACATTGCTTAATTTCACAGATTTCTTAATAGAATCCATCTTAATTCCTCCCAATCAATTTCTCCTTAATTCTCACTACTTATGATTGCTATATGCCATTCCCTTATTTACAAAAAATCATATAGTATAGCCCTTTATTTACGCAATATAAACTCAAATACTCCCCCATTCTATCAGGCAGTCTATCTTAATTTATAATCAGTGTTTTTACATATATTCAACACCATGAATAAATATCCTTTAATTTATCAATTATTTTTATACAAAAAGGTCCTGGAAGGATATGCAAAAACAACTAAAAAGTATTAGGGAATAAAAGCACTGTCATTCTTGAATTTTACCACGACATCCTTTTTGCATAAGAGAAGCTGCCAGGAATATTAAACAGCATTATCAGTCAAATGACCACCAGTAAACTGACTATTATATAAATCAGCATAGAAACCATCATTTTCGAGCAATTCATCATGTTTACCTTTTTCGATTATTTCTCCTTCATTCATCACCAGTATCAGGTCTGCCTCACGTATGGTAGACAGGCGGTGTGCTATTACAAAATTCGTTCTTCCTGCCATCAGTTTATCCATTGCTTTCTGTATTAAAACCTCTGTTCTTGTATCAACACTACTTGTTGCTTCATCAAGAATTAAGATTGGTGGATCTGCCAGGATAGCACGAGCAATAGTTAACAGCTGTTTTTGTCCCTGGGATATATTCGAGGCCTCTTCATTGATAATGGTATCATAACCATCAGGCAGTGTTCTTATAAAGTGATCAGCATGAGCTGTGCGGGCAGCACTAATTATCCTTTTCTCACTGGAACCTTCACTGCCATAGGCAATATTATCGCGAATAGTCCCATTAAAAAGCCAGGTATCCTGTAAAACCATACCGAAAATGCTGCGTAAATCTTTCCTTTTCAAATCTCTAATATCTACCCCATCAATAGTTATCCTTCCTTCATCTATCTCATAGAATCTCATCAATAGATTCACAAGTGTAGTTTTTCCGGCACCTGTAGGACCTACTATAGCTATTGTCTGTCCTGATTTGACATCAATATTGAGTCCCTTGATTACCTTTATATCCTTATCATAACCAAAACTTACATCATTAAACTGGACAAAACCTTGAGGAAATTCTATTAGCTCTGACTTTTCCTTTTCCGGAATTTCCTCTTCTTCATCAAGAATTTCAAAAACACGTTCTGCTGAGGCTACGGTAGATTGAAGTATATTGGCAATATTGGCAGTTTGCTGAATGGGCTGAGTAAACTGTCTGGCATACTGGATAAAAGCCTGAACATCCCCAATCTGTATCATTCCTCTGGTGACAAATATAGCCCCTGCCACTGATACCATTATATAACCCAGATTATTTATTGTCATCATTAATGGCATTATAATACCAGATATAAACTGAGACTTCCAGCCTGCTTCATATAATTGATCATTCATCTTTTTAAATTTTTCCATAGACTTATCTTCTCTGGCAAAGGCCTTGACAATTACATGAGCTGTATAATTTTCCTCTACATGGCCGTTAAGGTCACCAAGGATTTTCTGCCTCTCGCTATAATATTTCTGGGATCGCTTAACTATTGGTTTTGTGACAAAAATATAAAGTGGTAAAGTCAAAAATACTATCAGGGTTAGCCAGGGACTGATAGTTAACATCATTATTACAACACCGATAAGTGTCACCACAGCAGTGATCAACTGAGTCACACTCTGCTGTAATGTATTACTTATATTATCAATATCATTGCTAACCCGACTTAATATATCTCCATGAGGCCGTGAATCAAAGAATTTCAGAGGTAAATGCGACATCTTTTTATTTAAGTCTTTACGCATATTATACACAGTATCCTGAGCTACACTTGCCATTATATATTGCTGGATATAACTGAATAAAGCACTGAAGAGATAAAGGCCGACAAGGATCAAAAGTATATTCTTTACATAGACAAAGTCAATACCCGCCCCTTCTATCCCCTGAATCTTCTGCATTACTCCATCAAACATTTTTGTAATGGCTAACCCCAGTAATTTTGGACTCAGTATCGTAAAAATAGTACTGACAATTGAACTTAAAATTACAAAGATAAAATGTATCTTATATGGTTTAAGATACTCAAGAAGCCTGCTCATAGTACCTCTGAAGTCTTTCGGTTTTTCAACAGGTATCCCAATCATGCCTCCAGGACCTCTCCTACCAGAGTGCTGTCTATTATTATCATTTTTCATGCTATTTCCTCCTCTGAAAGCTGTGAACTTACTATCTGACGGTATACCTCAGATTCATTTAAGAGTTCACTGTGGGTACCTATGCCGGAAATCTTACCCTGATCAAGTACAATAATTCTATCAGCACTCATAACTGAACTGACTCTCTGTGCAACGAAAATTACCGTAGCCGTTGCAATTTCACCCTTCAGTCCAGCACGTAATCTGGCTTCTGTTTTAAAATCAAGAGCAGAAAAACTATCATCAAATATATATATTTCTGGTCTTTTAATAAGCGCTCTGGCTATGGACAATCTCTGCTTCTGGCCGCCAGAGAGATTGACACCACCCTGTTCAATAAAGGTATCATAACCTTTATCGAGAGTGTTTATAAACTCTTCTGCCTGAGCAATCTCTGCCGCATGCCTGACCTCTTCATCTGTTGCATCTTCCTTACCATATCGAATATTTTCAGCAATAGTCCCACTGAAAAGTACAGCCTTCTGAGGAACAAATCCAATCCTGGATCTCAACTGCTGCACAGTTAGTTTTCTTATATCAACACCATCGATTAAAATATTCCCCTGCTCAACATCATAGAAACGAGGTATCAAATTCACCAGAGTAGATTTTCCAGAACCTGTACTACCGATAACGGCAGTTACTTCTCCAGGATTTGCACTAAAAGATATATTACTGATAGCTGGTTCTTCTGCTCCAAAATAATTAAAACTGACATCCCTGAATTCCAGGTATCCTTTCTCTTCTCCAATTTCCATTACCTCATCAGGGTCTTCAATACTCCTCTTTGTCTCCAGAACCTCGTTAATCCTCTCCGCTGATACTGAAGCGCGAGGTATCATAACAAACATCATTGAAAATATAAGAAAGGCAAACATAATCTGCATTATATATTGTATAAAGGCCATCAGATCCCCTACCTGCATAGCACCATTATCAATACGAAAGCCGCCAAACCAGACGACTGCCACTGTAGTAATATTCATCAAGAACATCATCATGGGCATTGCAACTGCCATTATTTTATTGACCCTGATTGCATTATCAGTCAGGTCACGATTGGCCAGATCATAACGCTTACTCTCATATCCCATCCTGTTAAATGCCCTGATTACTCTTACACCGGTTAAATTCTCTCTAATAATCAGGCTGACCCTATCAATTTTTTTCTGCATCTTCTTAAATAGGGGGATAATTTTTCTTGATAAAAGAAATATTAATGCCATCAGTACTGGTAATACAACAACCAGCAAAAGTGATAATCTGGCATCTTTAGAAACAGCCATTAAAATTCCACCAACAGCCATCAGAGGGGCGCTGATCATCATTCTTAAAACCATGATAGTAACCTGCTCAACCTGAGTAATATCATTGGTAGTTCGATTAATTAAAGAAGCCGTGCCCAGGACATCAAACTCTTGTAAGGAAAAATCTTCTACCCTGGCAAACAGTTTTTCTCGAATGATTTTACTGAAGCCGGTACCAGTTCTTGCTGATAAATAACTGCTTAATATTGTACAGATAGCACCACCTATAGATACCAGCAACATCACCCCACCTATTCTGAATATATAACTAATATCTTTATTAACAATACCTATATCAACTATACTGGACATTAAAGTTGGCAAGTATAGTTGAAAAATAGTCTGTAGAAAAACCAGTAAAATAATAAAAATAATAGATAATGAAAACGGTTTTAAATATTTCATTAATTTTAACAAGATTATCATCTCCTATATTAAAATATCTACACTCCTTAAGCCGTCTTTTTTGTAAAGCGTATTATAATACTGGTATATTATAATTGCTCTGGAGCTCTCTTTTTCCAGATGGCTCTGTAGATACCTGTCATAATAAAAACCCCTCCGAGTAAAGTCATCAGCGTTATACCCTCTCCCAGGATAAACCAGGCAAAGATAGTAGTAAGAACTGGTTCAAATAATATTGTCAGTGAAACAATGGTGGCCGGCAGCTGGCGAACAGAGTAATTAAGTGCAGAATGACCTATCAGTGTAGGCCCCAGAGCCAGCCCCACAAAGTAGAGATAATTCACCTCAGAAAAGCCGATAAAGGGCTGGGTTGTAAGTAAAGAAAAGACACCCAAGAAAATGCATGCATAGATATAAAGAACATAAAGATATGGGACATATTCCATTTTTTCACGTAATCTACGTCCAGTAAAAAGATAAGCAGCGGCAAAAAAAGCTCCAGCCATAGCCAGTAGATCACCCCAGACTTTCGAAAAAATACTATTAATATCACCTATACTTATAATTATACTACCTAGCAGCGCCAGTATTATCCCACTCATAATACCCGAATGTAGATCTTCTTTTGCAAAAAAGTACTCAAGTATATAGGTGAAAAGCGGCTGAAGGGCAATAAATATAACAGCATTTGCAACACTTGTATATTCAAATGCACTGATCCATAAATAGAAATGTACTGCCAGAAAAAATCCAACAACAGCCACTCTGGGATTAAGAAAACCTTTCAAAGAATTTCTGTATTTTACAAAGATAAATGGCGATAGTATTAAAGAACTAATCAACATCCTGTAAAAAGCAATTATTAATGGAGGAGCCGTGGATAATTTTATCAAAATCCCCGATGTAGATATTACTGTAACACCTATTCCCAGTATGAGATAAATTCTGTTCTGCTTCTCTATGTGCATTGTCAATTCTTCCTCTCTTCATTCTCTTCAAGAGCTAATTAACCACAATACTCTATTCTAGAAAATAAACAAAAATCCTTTTAGTTAGCATCCCTTTTATTTTTACAAAAATTTATAATATCTATTGTAATCTACTAAGCTAATTTTTAGAACATGCACTTTAAATTGGGAGAAATCGTCATTGAGCAGTTTGACAATAGTAACCATTATTGATAAAATAATTATAGAATTATAATGTGGATATAATTAGGACAAATAGTCCTGATGACATCTTGTTACACAACGAACTCTGGACAGGTCTATCAATGAATTTTAAGGAATTATCAAGTCAAATATTGTAAAATAACTGAATAAATATACAAGACATTAAGGAGGGTTATATCATGAAAGATGGTAAGAATAGTAAGAAGAAGAGTAGTGAGAAGAAAGGAAAACTAGTACTGGTCTCCAACGGAGAACCCTATGTCCATGAAAAAACTGAGGGTGGATATAAAAGCAAAAAATTACCAGGGGGTTTAACAACAGGTCTGGACCCATTGATGAGAAAAGAGAAGGGACTCTGGATTGCCTGGGGTCGCGGCAATGATGATTTTGAAGTAGTAGATAAAAAAAACCGGGTAAAAGTACCAGACCAGAATGGTTATACTTTAAAAAGAATTAATCTATCAGAGGAAGAAGTGAATGGTTTTTATTATGGATTTTCTAATGAAATCATGTGGCCTATCTGCCATAACTTTATTGATAAAGCAAATTTCCAACATAGTTACTGGGAAACATATCAAAAAGTAAACAGAAAATATACTGAAGCAGTACTGGATGAAACCGGCAAAAATGATATGATCTGGATACATGACTATCACCTGACTTTAGTACCCAATATGATCCGAAAAGAGAGAAATAATCCAAAAATATCTCTATTCTGGCATATACCCTGGCCGAGCTGGGAAGCATTCAGGACCCTACCCTGGAAGCATGAGATCATGGAAGGTCTGCTAGCCAGTGACTTTATTGGTTTTCACACACCACAATTGCTTAGTAATTTCCTGACCTGTGCATCCAAATTAGGAGCAGAAGTCAATCGTGGTAAAGCTACTATTACTTACAATAATCACAAAACGTTAGTCTCCGATATTCCTCTTGGAGTAGACTTTGATGAATTATCATCCTACCAGGAAAAATGCATTACTGAGAAAAAATGTAGAGATATAAAACAACACTATCACGCAGAAAAACTTATCTTTGGTGTAGACAGACTGGATTATACAAAAGGAATACTTCAGCGCTTACTTGCTATGGAAAGATTATTTGAGAAATATCCTGAATATATAGGTAAGGCAACCCTTGTTCAGCGTATATCTCCAAGTCGAACCAGAGTAGATGAATATAGAAAGATGCGGGATGAAATAAACAAAAAAATTGCTGAAATTAACGGCCGCTTTCAGAAAGATGAATGGGTGCCTATTAAGTACTTTCACGGCTCTGTACCCCAGGAAGAACTATTACCATACTTTAGTACAGCAGATATTGCCCTGATAACCCCCTTAATTGATGGTATGAATCTTGTTTCAAAAGAGTACATCTCAGTTAAAGAAAATGGCATACTCATTCTATCAGAATTTGCAGGCGCTGCTGTAGCTCTTAAAGATGCCCTGACTGTTAATCCATATAATATAGAGGAAGTAGCAGACTCTATACACAATGCACTTGAAATGCCCGACAAGGAACGTGATAAGAGATATCAAAACATGCGAGATAAAGTTTCCAGATATGACATTAACTGGTGGAGGGATGTCTTCCTAAAAAGCTGGGAAAACATATATAATCAACAAACAGAGGAGGCTGTTAATGATTCAATATCTGCTATCCAATAGTTGCCTTAAGGAAATCAAGAATGTCATAAGTAATAAGTCTCTGTTTTTATTTCTGGACTATGATGGTACCCTGGCCCCTTTCAAAGAGAGCCCCGGCCGGGCTGTTCCCCTATCCGGTGTAAAAAGTGTATTAAATGATCTAATTCAAATCGATGATATATTTATAAGCATTATTTCTGGAAGAACACTGGATAGCCTTAATGACTTAATAGATATTCCAAATATCAACTATATAGGGACACACGGACTGGAGATAAAAATAAGTAATAAGTACAATAATTCTTCCACACCCAGTATAATATATCCTGACGTCGAATTGTATAATACAGGATCTGATTCAGGGGATAGCCTCTCTTCAATCAGCAATATGGATAAAAACACCAGAAATCAGGTCCAGGAATCCATACAAAGAGTACTGGAAAAAACCAGAAGTTATTTTAAATATCTGAAAAACAAACATACTGGTATAAAATATGAAGATAAGAAATACATCCTGACACTACACTATCCCTCTTCTTTTGAAGTTAATACTGTAGTGAATTATTTGCAAAGCCTGACAGCTGAAAAAGAAGTGGAAATATTGAAAGGTAGAAAAGTAATCGAAATACGCCCTCGGGGTTGGCATAAGGGAAAGGCTGTAAAATATATAATTGAAGAAATATTATATCCCTATTTAAGAGAAAACTCCGACCCGGGTAATGAAATAAATAAAGAGGATTATCTTACAATATATATTGGGGATGACACAACTGATGAAGATGCCTTCAGGGAAATAGATGGAATTAGTATATATGTCAAAAATGAAGGGAATCTGAAAACCGAGGCTGACTTTTATCTTAATAATCCTGGAGATGTACTTGAATGTTTAACTTTGATCAAGAAAATAAAAGAAAATAATAAAAACAACTAAGAAAATGATCGTAAAAACTCCCCTGCCAGACCTCTTTATCAAAGACCTGAACCAGGGAGTATATATTGAATACAATACGGACATTTGCCACTTATCATAGTATAAATGTCCGCATCTGGCATCATTACATTTGGCCTCCCATATATCTAGTGGATATATGGGAGGGAAAGAAAACTGTCCTGATACTAATAGTTCAATTTATTTGCAGTTCAATTTATTCTAAACGATTATCAACAAGCTCTTTAAGATAAGACCTGAATTCACCGCCGAGATCCTCTCTACTTAACGCAAACTCAACTGTAGCTTTCAAAAATCCAAGTTTGTTACCCACATCATATCTCTGACCAACAAAGTCATATCCTGTAATCGGCCTCTTCTGCAATAATGACTTTAATGCATCTGTTAATTGTATTTCACCTTTGCGTCCTGGTTTTGTTTCTGCAAGAATTTCAAATATATCTGCTGTAATAACATACCGACCCAGTATGGCTAGATTAGATGGTGCTTCTTCAACGGTTGGCTTTTCAATAAGGTCGCTTATCTTATAGACCCTATCCTCTACGTCTGTATATTTTAATATACCATATTTGCTGACATCCTCTTCCGGAACCTTCTGCACACCAATAACGGGTTGATTATCTTTTTCAAATAATTCTATCATCTGTCCTATAACAGGTTTCTCTGAAACCATTACATCATCACCCAGTAATACGGCAAAAGGTTCGTCCCCTACAAAGGTCCTTGCACAGTAGATAGCGTGCCCCAAACCTTTGGGGTTTTTCTGCCTTACATAATGAATGTCAACCATATCTGTAATTCGATTTACTATTTGCAGTAAGTCATCTTTTCCTTTCTCTTTAAGTGCTAACTCCAGTTTTACTGACTTGTCAAAATGGTCTTCAATCGCTCTCTTTCCTTTGCCGGTTACAATAAGAATCTCTTCTATTCCAGAATCTACTGCCTCTTCAATTATGTATTGAATTGTAGGCTTATCTACAATAGGCAGCATTTCTTTGGGTTGAGCCTTGGTAGCTGGCAACATCCTTGTGCCCAGACCTGCTGCTGGTATAATTGCCTTCTTTACTTTAATAAAAATCAACTCCTTAAGATAGTATTCTTGGTTAATCAGTAATCATTATTATTATATCATATTAGTTAATAATTACAAGCTGAAAGACTTTTCAGGTGTTTCTTTAGTGAGTAATACATCTTTTTCCTTATGAAGAAAATCTAAACTATCGCCAGATAGTAAGCTGTATACCACCCTGTTTTTTCCTACGTGTATCTTAAACTGACAACCTTTATATTTTAATTTAAGTTGGTATGAATCCCACTTATCCGGTAAATATGGTGAAAAAGACAGCACTTGTTTATAATCCCTCATACCTGCAAAACCATGTACCAGCGATAACCAGGAACTAGCAAGTGCAGCCAGATGAAGACCCTTCCAGGTATTTTCATTAAAATCATCCAGATCAAGTCTAGCGGTCTGAATAAAGTAATCATAAGCATCCTGGTAATAACCTATCTCCGCCGCAATTATACTATATATTGAGGGTGATAAAGATGAATCATGGGTTGTCTTTGGCTCATAATAATCATAATTGGCCTTTTTCTCATCAATGGTAAACTTGTCTCCCAGCAAAAACATTAGTAATATAACATCAGCCTGTTTGATAACCTGATACCGCCAGATAGTCAGGGGATGCCAGTTCGCAACCAGCGGGAATTCACTGTCATCAAGTGAATCTATATCTATCTCGTCTTTTAATAAAAATGAATCATCCTGGGGGTGAATACCCACTTTTTCATCATATGGCAGAAACATGTCTTCTGCTAGCTGGTCCCATTTATCCATTTCCTCCTCATTAAATTCAAGTCTATCGGCAAGATCTTGATATTTATCAGGCCTTATTTTCTTCATCTTTTTTGTCATTTCACTGGCATATTCCAGATTGAATTTTGCCATATAATTTGTATAACAATTATTACTTACACCTGGTTTGTACTCATCGGGGCCACAG
This sequence comes from Halanaerobiales bacterium, assembly GCA_046546395.1. Lineage (GTDB taxonomy): Bacteria > Bacillota > Halanaerobiia > Halanaerobiales > DTU029 > JBDNGI01. The sequence continues at coordinate 52,056 of JBKGXW010000005.1, read as the reverse complement.
ACCTCATTATAACAATATTTATTATCGACCAGTGGGACATAACAACCACGGCTGGCCCACATTCGTGCAGTTTCTATAAGTATTTCCACCCCATAATTATACATAAAATCTTCATCATTAGTAGCATTTACATATTGTTTTATAGCATATGCTATATCAGCATTTATATGAAATTGCACTGTTGACCCCATAAAAAAGGCAGATGCTTCTTCTCCATTAATAGTTCTCCATGGGAACAGAGCCCCATCAAGCCTGACCCGTTCGGCATTTTCTCTTGCCTTATCAAGGATATTATAGCGATAAATAAGTAATGAACGGGCTATCTCTGGTTTACTGTAAAGAAAAAAAGGTATTACATATATTTCAGTATCCCAGAAATAATGTCCTTCATAAAACTCACCTGTTAATCCCTTGGCAGCAACATTGGTTTTACCATCTCTTCCTGACGAATGGAACAATTGTAATGCATTATAACGAAAAGCCTGTTGTAAGGATATATCTCCTTCTATCTTTACATCCATATCTTCCCAATATGTTTCAAAATATTCTATATGTTCATTCAGTATATTCTGAAATCCTTCCTCATAAGCATCTCTAACAGTCAGCAACGCCAGGTCTTTCAAATTATCTCTACTGGAAGTTATTTCTTCGTTTTTAAAGTGTTCTTCTGGTTCACAAAGTTTTTCATTAAATTCTGAAGTACACTTTTGATGATGTCCTTTGTGGGCAGAGGGGTCTCCCATACCTATAGTATCTTTCCTGCTTTGAAGATTGTTTGATTGACCGTTCATTTTTTTATGATCTATATCGTTCTGTTCACCGGTATTATCAGTCTCACAATAATCATAAATTGACATATATTTTGTCAGTGATATTCCTTCACCAGTTCCCAGTTCTGCAGAAAATTCCTGAATTAACCGTTCTCCTTCAATAATTGAAATATCCCTGTATTTATCAACATCCTTAATTATCTTTCCATCTTTCTGAACTTGAAGGTCATTTTTTACTACAGTTGATATTTTAATGTTAGTACTTCCGATAAACTGCTCCAGATACATTTCTTTACTGTCCTCGACAAATCCTCGCCCGAGCATAGATAAGGCTCTGGGGTTTCTAAGGTGATATTTATTTCCCACGTCTCCTTCCAGTGAAGATACTATCTTTACCTGGCCGGAAAAATTAAGGACTTCTACATCATATTTAATTACTCCCAGATGAAGCCTCTGTGCACTGAGAAAACGGCAGATTTTTATCTTTACCCTTTTACCCCCGGGGCTCTCCCAGATTAGCTCTCTATAAAGCACCCCCTGTTTCATATCAAGGCATCTGGAGTAATTCTCGACCTTTCCTGTCAGCATATCAAACTTTTCTCCATCAATGTATAGATTTATAATGCTCCAATCGGCCAGATTAGTGATGGTTTGGCTACATCGAGGTTGTTTCGGAGCTTCTTCACCATAAATAATACATTCTGATGCATATACACCATTTATATAAAAACCCGGAGTACTTGTATCATCAGGTCCGGAATAATTCTCTTCCAATGTACCTCTCAATCCAATATACCCATTCCCAAGAGAAAAAATTGATTCATTCTGATGATTATTTTCTATGCTAAATTCTTTCTCAGTTATTTTCCATGGTTCATAGTCATAGAGCGGTTCTTTTTTCAATTTCTTTAAATGATACTTACGCATTATTCCCCTCCTTGATTTATAAACTATATGTATTTACAAATGATATATTATCTTCCTATAGACTTACTACCCTTCAAAATCTATTTTATTATAGTGAAATTTATTAGTCAAGAGGAAGGCATTTAAGCTATCGTATAATTAGTAATCTACCGTCTGTCTGACTCTTTTATTATATCTAAGATTTTTCCTCATAAAAAAATTCATATCTTATACCTGGTGGGCAGAGTAAATAATAGTTTTATATAATACCTTTAATTATTTGCGACAATATATGTCTGTATATTTATTACTATATTGGTGATAATATAATTAAGTACACCTATACAAAAATTTAATTATAAAGGAGAGAAAAATGATTAATAAAGAAAAAATAAAAGCTTGGTTCATCGCCATCAGACCTTTTGGTTTCGCTACTACCACTGTTTCTACCAGTGTAGGAGCAGCCCTGGCTTTTTACCAGGGTGCTTTTGACATATATTTACATATAATAAGCATGATACCTTTAATATTGATACATACCGGAACTAACCTTATAAATGATTATTATGATTATTTAATAGGCATAGACAGAGGTGAGTCTCTAAGTTCCAGTGGTCTTAATAAAGTTAAAAATATAATTGAGCCCCAGAAATTCTACAGGGTTGGTTTAGCCTGTTTTTTTGCAAGTGTGCCATTTGGTATATACCTCTCTCTCTACCGGAGTTGGACAATCTTTCTGATAGGTACTATTGGTGCACTGGCTGGCTTTTTTTATACTGCGAGGCCGATAAGTTACAAATATTACGGGCTGGGAGGTCCTTCCATATTCCTCTGGATGGGAGTAGTTATGGTCTGGGGAATTTATTATATACAGACAGGTATCCAGAGTTGGTATCCTGTCTGGGTTGGTATTCCAGTCAGTTTTCTTATTACCGGAATGCAGCATTCCAATGAATTGAGGGATTATGAAAATGACAAAAAAAATGGCCTGCGAACAGCACCAGTTATAATGGGCTTTCAGGCTGCCAGATACTATTATTACTTTCTAATAAGTTCTGCCTATATTTCATTATCAGTATTAATAAAATATCAACTCCTGCCTTTCTGGACAATCCTGGCTTTCATCACACTACCAGTAGCAATTGGCAGGATAAAAACAGTTTCTCATGCCAGAGTACAGGGAGACTTGATTGGGATAGACCTGAAAATGGCAAGTCTAAATGTTGAATTTGGATTACTACTGGTAATAACTTTAATAATCAGTAGAATGATATAAAACTATAGAATCCACCTATAGTGATTGATCATTACCACAGCTTAAGTTCATGATACTTATGATTGTTATAATCTTTTTTAAGTATTTCAATACCTTTAGAAATAATGGGACAAAGACATTTCAGAGACTCTATAATCTCGTTTTTTTCATCAGGTAGATTGATTATCAAAGTAGATTTCCTTATACCAGCCCGCCCCCTTGTCAGAGAGACACTCGGAAACCGGGCTGCCACTTCTTTACGCATTAATTCTGTAATACCGGGTGTCTCCTTTTCGATAACTGCCATAGTAGCCTCAGGAGTAATATTCTTGCGCGCAAAGCCTGTTCCCCCAGTAGTCAATAATAGGTCTGCTATACCTTTTTCTGTGATAGTGAATAGTTCTTCCTGGAGTTTACCAAAATCCTCAGTAATATTTTTCAAATAAACCACTTCACCATCAAAGCTATTCAATATTTCTCCAACGCCTGTATCCTCCAGTATACTGAAGTCTGGATTCTTATTACCGACAGCTATTAATGCTACCCTTATCACCTTAAGTCCCCCTTAATATACTAGATATATAGTAATGATATAGTATAAATGACAATCTTCATATTTATAACTCTATATTTTGATCCTTACATTAAAATAATTCTACAATTAAAAAAAAATCCCTTTCTATTATTCATATTTTATCAGTTTTATAGAACTTTAAACTACATAATCCAGGTGAAAAGATTATAATCCGGTATCTACAGTGGTAGTAAAATAAGGATAAAAACAAAAATCTTCTATAAATAATCTCTGGTCTTCTAATACCCCTCTATAAATATTACCGTTATAATTTATCAGTATATACCCATCGTAAATCTGGTATTCACCTCTTGAAGTAGTCCAACCAGTTGATTGAGTTTCATCATCATAATGAAACTCTCTGACAGATAGTGTTCCATCATCATCAAAGATAAGCTCTGGCGATTGGGGATATACACCTGGTTTAGGCCCATACCATTTCTCTGTATTCATTAGAATATCTTTTATCCCATCATAAGTAGTCGGATCTGCTCCTGATAATATAATGAACCAGGCCTCTTTTTGATAAACCTCCAGATCTGGATCAATTCGCATTTTTTCTCTATAATTATTATCAAGCTCAATCGCCTGTTTTAAATACTCCACCATAATTCTGTCTTCATCTGCATTAAATGCTATTGACTCATCGGTTGAGAATTTTAATGCTGTCGAGCATACATAATTGTAAAAGGGATATTTATAAGTATTATCTGTATAAGCTGAATACGCAAAAAGTAAACAGGCAATTTGATAATCACCTTTTTTATAATAAGCATACCCCATTTTATTGAGAACCACTGCTTTCTGTCTGGCATCAGGAAAAATAGGTAAGAATTGATTAATAATCATTCTTGATCTTTCAAATTTTTCTTCCATATTATAGGCAGAGTCTATTTCTATCAGTTGGCGTTCATATTCCTTGGGAAATTCAGGAATTTGGGGGTTTTCAAACTCCTTAGTATTACTAATAAGCTGAGAACTAATTATGATATAAATAAGAAAGACTATCAATACTTTTAATAATTTTACCCTATTCCCGGCCACCATAATTTTATCTCCTCTAAACATTATTTGCAGATCTTAACTATATAATTATCCACAATTTGTTATAATCCTTTTTATTGGTAAAACTTTAACGGCGAAAATATAGCATTATAAATACTCAACAACTGACTACTTCATTTTACATCCTCTTTATACTCCATTACAGACCTCTTCTAGAAGATTGATTCCCTGTAGATAATACTTATAGTCAACTTCCTTTGACCAGGCACAGACCCCTATTCCTCTATATAGATTATATAAAACTCTTTTCTTCAATAGCCTATCTATATCAATATATCTATATCCTTCATAACCTGACTTGAAACAGTCTGCCAGAATACTGTTCTTTTCCCTTAATGGAAGATAGACATAAATTAATTCCCTGTCAATATCATCTTAATTGCTAGTCACTACCTAATATTTAATCATAACTCTATATATTCCTTTATTATATACACTGAAACATATACGTCTTCCAGGTGTGTGAAAGAAAATTCTTTCCTGAATATAAGTGAAAAGAGGCGGTTCCCCGCCTCCCTGACACGTAAATATTTGTCTCTTATTTATATTATTTTAATCTGTTATTCCAATTTGAATCATTTCTAAACTTACTTCAATTCTGCCAGTCTTTTCTTCAGCATATCTTTCTTTTCCTGGTATTCAAGCAATTTTTCTTTTTCACGCTCAACCAGTTCCTCCGGTGCTTTATTGACAAATCCTTCATTAGCCAGTTTACCTTTAGCCCTTTTAATTTCATCTTCCATATCTTCATATTCTTTTTCCAGTCTCTCAATTTCTTTATCTATATCTACCATTCCCTCCAGTGGAAGTATTACTTCAACCCCACCGGTAATAGCAGTAGATGATTTATCTGGTTTTTCTTCCAGTTCAACCTCTATTGTCAATTCATTAAGTCGTCCCAGATCCTTGATATAGTCGTATCCCTGATCAAGAATTGGCTTTCTATCTCCTGGAGTACTCAATATAGCTTTAATTCTCTTTCCTGGATTTACCTTCATCTCATTCCTGATATTCCTGATAGATTTAATAATATCCATGATAAGATTCATTTTTTCTTCAACATCTTCATTTATTTCATCAGAACTGACTGCTGGCCAGGGAGCTATCATGATACTTTCCCCTGTTCCCGGAAGCTGCTGCCATATCTCTTCAGTGATAAACGGCATCACAGGATGTAGTAAACGCATAATTCGTTCCAGAACAGTCACTCCAATATACTGTGCGGTTTCTTTGGCCTTTTCATCCTGATCCTGATATAAACGAGGTTTAATTAGTTCAATATACCAGTCACAAAATTCACTCCAGATAAAGTCATATAGTGTTTTACTGACTTCACCAAAATTATATTTGTCCAGAGCCTCTTCTATATTTTTAGTTACTTTATTCAAACGGCTAATTATCCATTTATCGGCCATAGTATATTTCAGTTCTTTGGGATCAATACTTTCATAGTCAAGGTCTTCTATATTCATTAATATAAATCTTGAGGCGTTCCAGATTTTATTAGCAAAGTTCCGACTGGCTTCAAGGCGTTCTTCCCTGAATCTCATATCATTGCCGGGGGTATTTCCAGTAATCAGGGTAAATCTCAGGGCATCAGCACCATATTTATCGATAACCTCGATAGGATCAACACCATTACCAAGAGACTTACTCATCTTCCTACCCTGGGCATCCCGAATCAGGCCATGTATATATACATCTTTGAAAGGAACCTCATCCATAAATTCTAGACCCATGAAAATCATCCTGGCTACCCAGAAGAAGATGATATCAAAGGCAGTCACCAGTACATTTGTGGGATAATAGAAGTCCAGCTCTTTTGTCTCGTCAGGCCATCCCAGTGTTGAAAAAGGCCATAATCCTGAACTGAACCAGGTATCAAGTACATCTTCATCCTGCTTAAGATTTGTACTGCTACAAGCCGAGCAGTTAGTTACTTTATCCTCCTTTGTAACGATAACCTCACCACAGTCCTGACAGTACCAGACAGGTATCCTGTGTCCCCACCACAACTGTCTGGAAATACACCAGTCCCTGACATTCTCCATCCAGTTCAGATATGTTTTCTTGAAGCGTTCTGGTACGAAATTAACATCTCCCTCTTTAGCAGCCTTTATAGCTGGCTCAGCAAGGGGTTTCATCTTTACATACCACTGCTTTGAAACAATTGGTTCTATGATAGTATCACAGCGATAGCACTGCCCTACAGAATGATCATAGTCTTCGATTTTATCCAGCAACCCCAGCTCTTTGAGGTCATTTACTATCTCTTCACGACATTGATAGCGATCCATATCGGCATATTTACCTGTCATTTCAGTCATTTTGGCGTCTTCATCAATAACCTTAATAAGCTCCAGATTGTGACGGACTCCCATATCAAAGTCATTGGGGTCATGAGCAGGTGTTACCTTAACCATACCTGTCCCAAATTCCTTATCTACAAAGTCATCTGCAATAATCGGTATTTCTCTATCCATTAATGGAAGGATGACCATCTTGCCAATCAGGTCCTGATAACGCTCATCCCCTGGATTAACTGCTATAGCTGTATCACCCAGCATTGTCTCTGGTCTGGTAGTCGCTACAATAATAAATCTATCACTATCTTTAATTGGGTATTTCAGATGCCAGATATGACTGGAATGTTCTTCATGCTCAACTTCTACATCAGATAGCGTTGTATGGCAGTCCGGACACCAGTTTACAATATAATCACCCTGATAGATTAAACCCTTATTATATAATTCAACAAAAACCTCTTTAACTGCTTTTGAACAACCCTCGTCCATTGTAAAGCGTTCACGTGACCAATCACATGAAGAACCTATCTTTCTTAACTGACGTGTAATCCTTCCGCCGTATTCCTCTTTCCATTCCCAGGCACGTTCAAGGAATCCTTCTCTACCTACCTCATCCTTTTCCAGGCCTTCATCACGCATCTTATTGACTACCTTTACTTCAGTAGCTATACTGGCATGGTCAGTACCTGGTAACCAGAGTACATTATATCCCTGCATCCGCTTCCATCTACTGAGAATATCCTGCAGGGTATTATCAAAGGCATGCCCTACATGAAGCTGCCCTGTTATATTGGGAGGCGGCATGACAATACTGAATGATTCTTTGTCAGGATCAAAGGTGGCCTCAAAATACCCCTTACCTTCCCAGTCCTGATACCATTTCTCCTCAACTTTATCCGGATCATAGGTTTTTGGTAAATTTGTTGACATTTCTAACTCCTCCTTATCAATAATTAAAACAGATATAGTATTTAATATTCTATACTAACTATAAAGAAAAAATTGACCTGCATTTATAAATTTACACTGTAATCAAAAAATCCCCCCTCATCCTGAAAGGACGAAAGAGGATCTTCTCGCGTTACCACCTTAATTCTTTTTCTTGAATTTGCCAGAAAGAGTGCTGCTTTTTCAAGGTACTATGCAACAATTACAAGTAATTATTTGAAACCTATAATAAGGTACCTGCATTTTAGCACTTATGCAAATTAGAAATAGCTCTCATTTATCGTAACGGTTATGTAAAACCGGCCTGAACTACTATACTTCAACCAGGCAACTCCCGGGCGACTTCATCCAGTTAATTCTAAAGGGTCTTGCAGCCGGTGAACCCTTCTCTCTAAAGAACATAGCCAGATTACTACTCCCTTTCACAGTTTTTTAGGACTTTATATTCAATTATTTACTATTTAATATACATAAATTTTATAGTTTTGTCAAGTTTTTTTGCAAAATTATCTCTAGATTATCTTTACAAGACAAACTGTCTTCAGGATTAATTTTCTGTTTCCAGCTGCTCATTATACTTCCCGGCCTCGTCATTATACTCTTCGGCATATTCATTATAGTCTTCAGTGGCATCAATAGCATCATTTATCTCCCATATCTTGAGCAGAGCAAAGATGCCTATACATACATTACGTGTTGATTCATCATCATTGCTGAGACCGACAGCAAGACTAGCCAATTCTCCAACCAGAAAGAGAGAGCCCCTGGACCAATCTTCAGCATAATAATGTCCTGCTGAAGGTATAATTGCTGCCATCATTCCGGCCTGTGAAGTATCTTTATATGGTTCAAACTCCAATCTGGATTTCTCGGGTTCAATATAGTGGAGTTCCCAGTAAAGATCTGTTCCTTTTAATTCTTCATTTTCTTCCAGGTAATCCACAACCCTTTTTCCCTGGTCATCACGGGCAGTTGGGTTCGCACCTCTATCAAGAAGCAGATAGATTATTTCTGGATTTTTTCCCTCTTTAACTGCATACATCAATGGAGTAGTGCCTTTATATCTTTCCCGCAAATGTACATCAGCTCCAGCATCGAGCATCATCTCAACTATCCCGGGGCTTTCTACCTCGCGGACAGCATATATCAAAGGTGTCAGACCATTTGTGTCATGATAATTTACTTTTATACCGTTATGTAGTAGTACATCTATTATTTTTATAGAACTTTTTTCATGGAGGGCATAGATCAGTGCATTCATTCGCATATTATCAGTTACATTAATATCTGCTCCCTTAGACAGGAGATATTCAATAACTGTATGATTGTTGTTATCTCTTGCGGCATATAGCAAAGGAGTTCTACCTTTTTCGTCCCTGACTGAAACACCTGCTCCCTCCTCAATCAATTTTTTGATAATAGAAAAACGACTGTCCTGTACGGCAAGCATCAGGGCGGTCCTTCCTGCCGAACCTTTCTTATTTAAAGCAGCACCACTGTCAATCAGGTCCTCTACAATTTCCAGATTATCTTCATGCACTGAATGCATCAAAGGCGTCATCCCATCATCATTAACAGTATTTACATTTACACCATAGCGAATCAAAAGACGTACTACATATTCCTTTTCTCTCCGTATAGCTGTAAAAAGGGCAGTTTCACCATCTTCATTGGTTATATTCACATTTATACCAAGGTTTAATAGTGTTTTGATAACTTCTCTGTTTCGATTATATACTGCATAAAAAAGTGCCGTTTCACCATTACCATTTCTTTTATCAATATAGGCTCCTGCATTTCTTAATACCACTACTACCTCTGGATTTCTATTGTATCTGGCTGCATACATTAAGGGGGTAACCCCTTTCTCATCAGACTGATTTACATCAGCCCCGCTGGAAATAGCCTCCTTAATTTGCTCTACAGTTCCTGATTTACATAACTCAATGAAATTCTGAGTTTCCTCTGCAGAAACCAGTATTGAAAACTGTAGCAAAAGCAAAGTGAGGATAAACACGGTAAATATAAACTTGCTGTTTTTCATATAAATACATCTCCTTTTAAATTATTTTACTATTACATCAGACTTTTTAATCAGTTTCTTTAGTCTACCTTCTTAATCAGTCCTAAAATAATCTTCCAGTAAACCTCTGGCTTCTAAGCTGACCAATTCATCATTATCTTCACTCAGTCTTTTTAGATATGGAAGCAGCTTACTTTTATCATTCATACTACAATATAAGGTCCTTAACGCCTGAAATCTCATCCACATATCTTCATCTGTATTGGAAATTATCTTCCTGCTATAGTTCTCTATCTCAGATCTGATAATACAATTATTAAAAGGTTTATTTCGTAATATTTCTTCAATTATTTCAAGGAGAAATACTTTCTGACTTATTTTATAAATAAAGGAATTATTTTTTAATAAGTTCAAAATTTTAGTTATTATTATTTCAGGACTTTTTTCAACTAGTATTTCTTTGATTATTTCTTTTCTATCCAGATTGGCTTCAGCTGGATATAGCAATAATTGATCAACAACCCGATCATTTTTTCGATAATATTCCTTAACAATACTGAAAAGTTCTTCACTTTCATAGGCATATTTCAATAATTTTTCTACATCTACATCATAAGACGATTTCAGGTATATCTTTAATTGACAACTTTTCTTCCATCTGAAGAATAAGGGTGCAAATATAATCATCAGTACAAATAAAACAAAAATCATTGTAGTATGCTGTAGTCCATCCTTTCTTACTTGATAAATTAATTCTTCCAGCAATAAAAGAACTGGCATACCGAACATGGTAATTAAAATGGTATAAAAAATACTTAATACTCCATGTTTAAACCAGAGAAAGATAAGTATGCTTATAAATACTAAGACCAATAAGTAACTACTTTCTCTCAAAAAGAAAAATGGATCTATATTGAACAGAGTGCCCCATTTATTAATCACACCTGCACCCAGTAAACCATCTTTATACAGCTGATCATTTATATCAACAGAATGAGAAGCAATCATATCATAAGCCTCTTCCATAGACAATTGCTTATCTAAAGTCATTATCTTAGCTGTCAAACCACTAACCCTCGGAGCAGCCAGTGATGTACCCCAGGTCCTGATCTGATTATACTTCAATCCCCCTGCAAAATAAAGGCGAAAAGTCTCTTCCATTTTACCAGGAGCAGAAATATCAATATAGGCCCCATAATTGGAATAACTCTCCTTGCCCCCTCTATCAGCAGAAGCGACTGCTACTGTTTCCTCAAAACCAGCAGGATAGGGAGGGGTAGAAGAATTACTATTGCCGGCAGCTGTTATGATCAAAACTCCTGACTCTGCCAATTTTTTGATTAGAGTATGATGTAAGTCATGGTAATCAGAAAAAGCAAGGCTAATATTTACAATAATCTTTTTTTCAGGATTATTTTCACTGTAATTAATAATCTCCCTTAATGCTGAAAAATATAGACTCCTTGAAACATCTCCACCAAGATTACTTACCTCCAGGGGATAAATTTTCACAGCAGGTACTTCTTTTTTTATAAGCCTGGCAACAATACTTCCATGAGTAATATGATTATTATATACAACAGGCTTATTGTCAATTACCTCTGGACTTATTCTATCATCTATGATAAAAACCACGAGATTATCATTCTGGACCATAGAATCCATCTGATTTATTGTTAAAGTTATTAATAATAAAATTGTAAATAGAATTATACCTTTTTTATAGTCCATTAATATCACTCTTTTTTCTTAATGCCTTTTTGCAATCAGATAAAAGAAATTGTCACTGTCTGATAAATCAGGCTAATAAAATACATTATTTGCTAGCAAATATCTAAAAGAAGAAGGTTTTAAGAGATTAATGACGAATTATTAATAAATAGATAAAAAAATATATAACAACATACATGGAGGTGCAGACAAAATGGAAGCTTTCTTGACACCATTTTACAAGGCAGTAGATAATGTATTTGAGAATATGTTCCAGGTGCCTGTAAAAACCGGCCTGGTCCAATCACATGAAAAATATGTAGCCACACGAGAAGCAAACATAAATATTGGTATAATCGGTGACCTTTCAGGTTCAGTTATTTATAGTTTCTCAAAGAAACTGGCCTTAACTATTACTTCTACAATGGTCGGTATGGAATTTGATGAACTAAACGAATTTGTCGGTTCTGCTGTAGGAGAACTGGCCAATATTATCAGCGGGAATGCTATGACTCATCTTACAGAACATAATTATCACTGTAATATTATACCCCCGGAAGTATTTCTGGGAGACGGCAATTCTATGATTGTGACAAAAAATAATATAATAACAATACCAGTTAGAACAAAAATGGGAGACTTTGATATAAATGTATCTGTAGAATCACGATAAATAAAGATTTAATTGTTTTTTTATTTTGTTGTTATTTTATTTATTAATTTACATTTTACATAGTAAAATCTCTCTATCTATATTTATGAAACCTTGTTCTCCTTTAATAATAATTCCATGTTTGTTTAAAAAATCCTTCCCTACCGACAAAGTTATCCTTGTAAAAAAAGACATTGTGACTATACGAACTGTTAGCTGATAAAAAATTGCCCCGCGACATAAAATCACATTTCTGTGCTCAAACCATGAGATACTTTTTGTTGACATTATGTCTTTTTGTATATATACTAACAATGTAATAGCTAACTAGTGCACTTAAAAAAGGAGAGGATTTTGAATGAAAACATCTTTTATCTGGGGTTTTATCATTATTTTAATTGGTGTTGTGTTATTACTGAACAATCTAGGTATGACTGACCTGGACGTCGGTGAAATTTTTCTTACATACTGGCCTATTTTATTCATCATCTGGGGATTAGATACTATAATAGAAAAACGAAAAAATCATAATAATGTCAATCTAATATTTGGCGGTGTACTGGTAGTCCTTGGTGCGGCCTTAGTCAGTAGAAATCTGGGTTATCTAGATTTTAACCTTTCCATTATCTGGAGCCTTTTGTGGCCGTTATTCCTGATACTGATAGGTGTAAATATCCTGAGATCAGGTTCACTAAAAGAAAAAGGCAGTACTGCCATCCTCAGTGGTGTTGAAAAAAAACGTAATTCCTGGAAAATGACAGACAAAAGCTTTCTGGCACTAATGGGTGGAATAGATCTGGATATGACAATCGCTGAAATACCGCAGAACCAAACAAATATAGAATTAACTGCTATAATGGGCGGTATTGATATAATTGCACCACGTGATGTAAATATTGTCTGTAATAACACATCTATACTTGGTGGCATGGAGTTCTTTGGTGATGATAGTGGAGGAATCTTTATGAGCAAAAAATTCGAACATAAAGCTGATATAGAAACAGACAAGACTATTTACATAAATTCACAGTGTATAATGGGTGGTATTGAAATTAAGTAATAGCCCTTTATTATATACACACTCTGATAGTTTCAAATAAATATATTAATAGCTCAACTTTCGGAGATGATATATATGCATAGAGCCAGGTTAGCCATAACTTCATTCACGGAAAAAAGCTAATTCCCCATTCCTCTTCCAGGCTATAAATAACAAAATAAACTCACTTCGCTTCGCTACGTTCAGACAGAATTTTGTTAACCATTTATAGCCTTCCATGTGGGATGGGAGCTTTTTATAACATTCATTCCGTAAATGGCTAACCTGGTAAATTTAGAAACTCCAAAAATTGTATTAATAATATCTAAATTTACCGCCATATCCCTTCTAGATGTGGTTTTTTTCTATAAATACTATCTATCCAATGACAGCTTTTTTTATCTTGGAATCTCTATTCATGACCAAATAAAAACCTGAAACCAGTAGGAGAACAAAAAAAGCCAAATGATACTCTCATAGTGCATTTCTGACACTTAAAATGTATTTTGATCTATCAAGGGGATTGATTCCCTTGCGGGGACAGGTTGCACCTTCTTCCACAGGACATTTTCGATACCCCTCAAACCTGGTCTTAATAATACCGCGGCCGCCTGAAATAGAACTAAGCTTTATAGAATAATCCAGGGAAGTTGCTGCCGGTATAGTCCCTTCTACAATGAATTTTCCATTTTTAATAAAGGGATTTTCATATTCAGCCCTCATCTCAATTAAATCACCAAGAATCCGTCCTCCTAAGTCCTCGGGTACACTTATATGAAACCAATATATTGGTTCCAGTAAGCTTGTTCCGGTATTAGACAGGCCGTCCATAATACCCATCGGTGTTGCAACCATGAAATCGGGGGCATGTGTATGCTCTATATGATATTCTCCATCTATCAATGTCACCTTCAGGTCTGTTACTTCCCAGCCATAGAGCCCCTGATCCAGCGCTTCAGGCATTGTTCTCTCCACCTGTTTCTGATACTTAATCGGGAGTACATCCGGTCTTACTTCAGACTTATAAACAAGTCCAGATCCTCTCTCACCAGGTTCTATTTGAAAATGCAATACTGCCCAACAGGGTTTGGGCATAGTGTACCTGACAAATCCTTCGCCCTTCTTTAATGGAGTTTCTTTATATATAACCGAAGGCATGCCAAATGATACCTGTAGATTAAATCGTTCCTTGAGAATTGTTTCCAGTATTTCGAGCTGTATTATCCCCATAATCTTGATATGAACTTCTCTCTTCTCCCGGAGCCATTCCATATTCAAAAGAGGGTCCTCCTCTTCCAGTTCTTTCAGTGCAGATATTAAATCACTAATCTGAGATTCACCTTCAGGTTTAACCTCAACCTTTAATAATGGGTTTGCTATCCTGTAATCAGCTGGTACATAATCCGAGTCACCCAGCATATCACCTATATATGTCTGTTTTAGGCCGCATACAATTCCTATGTCTCCAGATTTAAGAGCAGCAATATCCTCATATTTATCAACATAGGCCTTTTTTAGTTGGGTTACCTTCTCATAGACATCTCGACTCTGGTTATAGACAGTATCCCTGGTCTTGATAGTACCACTGTAAAGACGTAAATGAGCCATTTTACCTATTACTGGATCATGGTCTAGCTTATAAACCAGTCCAGCCAGATGTCCCTCCCTATCTACGTCAGCAGCGGGAAGATATTTAACGATTGTATCAAGGAGTTGTTCAACTCCTACTCCATTAATGGCAGAACCGTATATTAGTGGATACACAGAAGATGCAGCAATCTTTTTTTTAAAGTTCTTTCGCATTTCCGACAAGGTTATAGGCTCTTCATTGATATATTTTTCCATAAGATCTTCATCACGTTCAGCTATAAATTCATAAAACATCTGTTGATATTTTAAAAGTCCCTCTGTTTTAAGATCAGTACCATCAGAATTGATATTAGCTTCAGGCTTATAAAGAATATTATTACTAATATTACTATCAACAGGAACGGCATTATTTTCTTTAGTATTTAGATAATCTATCAATTGAGGTGACTTCGTGTTTTCATCCCTTACCATTTGTAGGGGGATTATATTCCCTGAAAATGTTTTTCTGAGTTGCTTATTGATCTTCTCTATATTTGATGCGCGCCTATCAATCTTATTAATGAAAATAATTGTTGGTATATCCAGAGTTCTTAAGGCCTGCCATAAAATTTCGCTCTGTGATTCTATACCCTCGGCTGCAGATATTACCAGAACTGCTCCATCAAGAACCCTGAGGGACCTTTCAATTTCCCCGGAAAAATCAACGTGTCCTGGAGTATCTATTAGATTAATAAGACTGTTTTTGTAGGTGAATGAAGTAGAGGCAGAGCGTACTGAAATACCCCTTCTTTTTTCTACTTCCAGCCAGTCTGTACTGGCTGTACCATCATCTACTCTGCCTATTGAGTGTTTTACACCTGCTAAATACAACATATATTCAGTAATTGTAGTTTTACCTGCATCAACATGTGCAAGAATCCCTATATTGTGAATCAACATTACAATATCCCCTTTTCATATCACTTATTATTTCTTCTAGATTTTAATTTTTAAAAGTGCGTATTCGAAAAATTAGGCTACTAGGTTATATTCACCGGAACTTACTTGTATATTTTATCCATGAATAGTAAAATGAAAATATAAAGTGCTTTACATTTTTACAAAAATGATATACATATTTTTCGTGAATCCTATTAAAGCATCAATATAAGATTATATTATCATAGAGAATGCTTAAAATAAAATAATGTTTAATTATTTTAAGAATCATCTCCATAACCGTTGGTCATCTACCCAGATGATTTGCTGTATACTGAAATGTATCCATACAGGGACTGATCTGAAGGAAAATCAAGTATAATTATGATAGAAGAGAAAGGAACAACCATGTACAAAATCAAAAGACAGATCCAGATATTCTTATTGATTACATACCTGATTGTTATACCTGTTAGCGCACAGACTACAGGAGTATATTCGCAGAAAGTATATTGGCCTGGAAATATTAAATATAGTATTACAAATGAGTATTACACTCAAAATAATTCTCAGGAAGAATTGATTATTCATTTTATAAATGTTGGACAGGCTGATTCGACTTTAATAGAGCTGCCAGAAAGACGCTACATGCTAATTGATGCAGGTAATAACAATGATGGCGATAAAATCATTAAATACCTGAGAGACCTGAATATAGAGGAAATAGATTATATAATTGGAACCCATCCACATGAAGACCATATAGGCGGTCTTGATCAGGTAATTGATAATTTTGACATAGGCAAGATATACTTGCCAGAAGTTACCCATACTACAAAAACCTTTGAAGACCTCTTAATAGCAATTCGAAATAAAGGAAAGAAAATTATAGCTGCCAGATCAGGGGTTAATATTTTAAGTGAAGACAATCTGGAGATTTTCTTTCTATCACCTGACCAGGACAATTATCAAGAACTAAATCACCATTCAGCTGTAATCAAAATGGGTTATTATGATCAGTCTTTTCTCTTTACTGGCGATGCCGAAAAAATAAATGAAGAGGAAATGATGAAAAACTATCGGGAGTCATTGGCCAGCAATATTTTAAAGGTGGCACATCACGGCAGCAATTCCTCTACTACTGAAGCATTTCTGGATAGTGTAAATCCTAAATATGCTGTTATCAGTGTAGGGCGAGATAATAGATATGGTCACCCAGTTCCTGCCGTACTGGAGCGACTTGAATTAAGGAATATCAATATTTATAGGACAGATCTACATGGAACTATTATTGCCAGTAGTGATGGATATAATATATCTTTTAATATAGAATCACAGAGTATTCAGGATTCTGAGCATGAATCGGAAAATATCATAAGGATTATCCTTGACATTATCAATAAAATATTGAAGTAACCTGGATTATTGTAATAGACTAAATATCACAATTCCAGGGGGAATAAACAATGACTTAATTAAAAGACTTAA
This sequence comes from Halanaerobiales bacterium, assembly GCA_046546395.1. Taxonomy (GTDB): domain Bacteria; phylum Bacillota; class Halanaerobiia; order Halanaerobiales; family DTU029; genus JBDNGI01. Next base: position 34,812 of record JBKGXW010000005.1, on the reverse strand, counting down.
TTATTTGAAAGGAGGTTATTATGTTAATTGTTGATAGATTTGAAAACAATATAGCAATTATTGAAACAGAAGAAAAGACAATAGAAATTCCGCGTAAATACTTACCGATGGGTGCCAGTGAAGGTGATGTCCTAAAGTTAATAATCGACGATGAAGGTACTGAAGTGAGGAAGAATAGAATCCAGAAACTGGCTGATAGTCTTTTTGAATAATATACTCTTCGCAGATGAATTTTTCGTGTATAGGCTGCTTAGCCATATATATTAAAGCATATTATCTAAATCAAAAGACTGCTGGTAGACAAAATATACCAGCAGTCTTTTATTTCTTTTTCAATTTCATTAAGAAATCACTTATATTATTCTATATTACTTTAGAATGCTGTTTATCAATTCTTTATTTCTATTATCATACTGTTCCATCCCCTACTCGACTCTTTCAAGCTTGATACCTGTCTCATGGTCATTAAGGTCATATGTTTCATAATCTTCATCTGCCTTTTCAATACTGACAGCCAGGGTCTCTTTCTTGATATAGTCTTCAAAAGCCTCTACAGCGTGTATTATATCTTCATCACCATTATAGTATATCTCTATATTATCCATTACTTCATAACCATTGTTCTTACGTATCTGCTGCACCTTGGAGACAAACTCCCTGGCATAACCCTCATCCAGTAGTTCCTGAGTGAGTGTTGTATCCAGGATAACAAAGAGATTATTGTCCATGGCTACTGCAAAACCCTCTTTATCCCTGATCTCTATATTGACATAACCAGGCTTAACTTCAAAATCTTCGCCACTCAGATCTACAGTAAAGGTCTCGTCATTTTCGACCTTTCCTTTAATTTCATTTGCATCAAGTTTTGCCAGTGCTGGTGCAAAGAACTTCATCTTATCTCGCAGAATCGGACCAACAACCTGAAAATTAGGTTTCAGATTATATTCCATATATTCACCGAGTTCATCTGTAAAGACAATCTCTTTTACATTCAATTCGTCTTTCATAAGAGGGACCAGGTCTGTGATAAGTTCTTCATATCTACCGTCAATCAATACCTTCTGAATTGGTTGACGTACTTTAAGGTCATTTTCCTCACGGACTGCACGTCCCAGTGTAACAAGATTTCTTACTAGGTCCATCTTCTCTTCCAGTTTATTATCAATCAGATCGTCATTAATTTCAGGGTAATCAGTCAGATGTACTGATTCTTCTCCTGTTAAATTCTGATAAAGTTCCTCAGAGATAAATGGTACATATGGAGCAACCATTTTTGCTAAGCCAACAAGTACTTCATAAGTGGTATTATAGACAGATTTCTTATCTGTATCCAGCTCTGATGCCCAGAAACGTCTTCTGGACCTCCTGATATACCAGTTGGAGAGATCTTCATCAACAAACTCCTGAATAGCTCTTACTACATTTGTCAGGTCATATTGATCCATATAGTTTTCCACCGTCTGGAGTAGGTTATTATATTTTGATAACAACCATCTATCAAGTCTTGTTCTATCACTGTATTCCACAAAGAACTCTGAAGGATCCAGTTCATCAGTATTGGCATATAGTTTAAAGAAATAATAAACATTCTTAATTGTCCTGTAGAACTTACTGTCAACCTCTTTCAATCCTTCTATATCAAACTTAGTAGGTGTCCAGGCAGGTGATACATAGAAAAGATACCACCTTAAGATATCTGCCCCATAATTATCAAAGAGCTCAAAAGGATCAACTGAATTACCCTTTGATTTGGACATCTTCTTCCCTTCTTTATCAAGGATTAGATCATTAACCAGCACTCTCTTATAAGGAGATTTTCCGGTTACAAAGGTTGAAATAGCCAGCAACGAATAAAACCATCCCCTGGTCTGATCAATACCTTCACAGATAAAGTCTGCAGGGAAATTTGCCTCAAAGTCATCCTTGTTTTCAAAGGGATAGTGCAATTGAGCAAAAGGCATTGAACCACTATCAAACCAGCAGTCGATAACATCCGGAACCCTGCTCATTATGCCACCACATTCTTCACATTTGAGATGGACATCATCAACATATGGTCTATGCAGTTCAATATTTTCATCTATATCTTCTATTGCCTGTTCAGCCAGTTCTTTTCTGGAACCAACACTCTGTTTATGGCCGCATTCACATTCCCAGATGTTCAGCGGAGTACCCCAATATCTACTCCTGGAGATGGCCCAATCCTTCAGGTTCTCCAACCAGTTGCCAAATCTACCTTCACCGACAAAGTCCGGATACCATTCTACTCCATTGTTGTTTTCAATTAATATATCTTTCAATCTGGTCATTTCAATATACCAGCTAGGTTTAGCATAATAAAGTAGTGGTGTCTTACACCTCCAGCAATGTGGATAGTTGTGAGCCACTTTTTCTTTTTTCAACAATTTATTTTCTTCAAATAACCATTTCAAGATCTCAATGTCAGTTTCGGTATCCATAACAAACATACCTTCCCAGGGCGTTGTTGTATATTTACCGTCTTCATTAACAGGCTGTAAAACCTCAAGATTATATCTTAAACCTGTCTGATAGTCATCCTCACCAAAAGCAGGTGCAGTATGGACTATACCAGTACCATCTTCAGCCGTAACATAATCAGCAGTAGTTACGATAAAAGAGTTTTTATCCGGTCTCACTGTTTCCACAAAAGGCATTATCTGCTCATATTCAATACCTTCTAGATCTTTACCCTTTACCTCTTCAAGTATTTCAAACTTCTCTTCAAGAATCTTAGGAGCCAGTGACTTTTCCAGCCATAATATATCTTCATCATTATAATTAACCTTAATGTAAGTCATTTCTGGATTAACAGTCAAAGCAACATTGGCAGCCAGTGTCCACGGGGTTGTGGTCCAGATCAGGAAGTACTCATCTGCATCTTTCCTCTTTACCTTTACATAGACAGTTACTGACTTGATCTCTTCATAACCCTGGGCAACCTCATGAGAGGCCAGTCCTGTACCACACCTGGTACAGTAAGGCAATATTTTGTGCCCTTCATAGATCATACCTTCTTTATTGAATTTATCCAGTATCCACCAGACTGTTTCAATATAATTATTGTCAAGGGTTATATATGGATTATCCAGATCGATAAGATAACCCATTCTTCTGGTCATCTCTCTCCATAAACCCTCATATTTGAAAACAGACTCACGACATTTCTCATTGAACTTATCAATGCCATAATCCTCTATTTCCTGCTTATTATTAAGATCCAGTTGTCTCTCCACCTCAATTTCCACAGGAAGACCATGTGTATCCCAACCAGCTTTTCTATTAACCTGAAAACCATGCATAGTCTTATACCTGCATACAGCGTCCTTCAAAGCCCTGGCAATAACATGGTGTATCCCCGGCTTCCCATTGGCTGTTGGTGGCCCTTCATAAAAGACAAATCTATCCTGTCCTTCACGTGAAGAAACACTCTTTTCCAGTAAATCAATTTCATCCCAGTAGTCAGCTATCTTTTTCTCATTCTCATTTACCGGTAAACTTGATAAATCCTTAAACTTACTCATATTAAGTATCATTCCTTTCGCTGCGCTCAAGGCACAAAAATTGATAAAAGATTTCTTTCACACTATTCCATCTTCCACCTTTTATTCTTCTTATAGAGTAATGAAATTATATATAAAAATAAAAAAGTCCCCAAGCCAATTGACTCAGGGACGATTACTCACCGTGTTACCACCCATATTATAGAATAGACAATACTCAGGATTATATCCTGACCTATCCTATCACTCATTGTATTTAACGCATACCACGCGGTATTCCTACTTATACCTTTCTAAAGTCCTTAAATTAATTATTATTTAAAGGTAATAATTCTCCTTAAAACACTTTAGAAATCAACTTTCAGATACCAGACTCCAGGGTGATCTTCACAAAAGTCCTTATCGGGTAATCTCTCAGCAAATGATTACCTCTCTACAGCTAAAGTCCTTCTACTACTCTCCCTATCATCGCTTATGTATTATTATATAATGTATATTTTGCATATAAATATATCTTATATCAGAGGAAATGTCAAGTCTTTCGGACTATATAATACATTTAAATTAGATTTTACCCTGAACGCAATTAATTTATTAAATTCATTCACAGTATTTATCAGATTTGAATAAAATAAAAGTGAAAAGAACAAAATTCACTTTGCTCAAATTTTGAAATAGAAAGGGGGATACATATATGGGTAACTACCTGGTAGATCTCTGTGGCGGAAATGAGCAATTAGCATTTACCCTATTTTTGATCCTTATTCTACTAATACTGGGTTTCATGAATGGGTACTATTAATCCTTCTGGTGAAAAAAAAGACTTATTTCTAGTATGGTCATATCTGAAATAGTCATCTCAGTCTATACTCCGTACTAATATAAGATACAGGTTCATAAATTATCCACAAAATACCGAGGGCGACATAACATCTGACCCTTAAGAGAAACTAAAGAAAATCACATATATTTGATGTTTTCACAAACAAAGAGCAGCCATTAAACTGCCCTTTGTTTGTATCTTATTTGAATATTACTTTATACTTTTTATCTGTAGCTTATGTACAATGTATTAATATACCCTAAAAACGACGTGAGTTTATCCTTTTTATCAGTTTAAATCTGTATAAATATCAGAAAACTCCAGCTTAATATTTTCTATGATTTTATCATTATCCAGAATTTCTTCATCAATTGTTTGTTCCGGCTCAGCTACTAATCTATCAGGTAACTTTATTATAAATTCACTACCTTCTCCCGGAACACTGTTCAGTTCAATATCCCCCTGATGCATTTCTACAAGATATCTTACCAGTGAAAGTCCTATACCACTACCACCCAATTTTTTGGTGAATGAGTCATCTGACTGAACATACCTTTCAAATATTGAAGACTGTAATTCATGAGGAATACCACATCCGTTATCCTTAATAGATAACACCACCTCTTCCCCCTCAGTATAGACTTGAACCTCTATCCTCCCCCCCTCGGGAGTATACTTCACTGCGTTGGAAATAAGATTCAGCAGAATTCTTTCTATAGAATCAGGATCACAGGCAATGACTTTTCTATCTCTGTGTGTTGTAAATGAGAAATTAATACCCTGTGTTTCTATATAACTCCTGATTGATTCAACTATCTGTTCAATTATTGCAATAATATTGTAGTTATTAATATCAATTTTATACTCTCCAACCTCCATTTTTGTTGAATCCACAATATTTCCTATTATGCGCATTAGTCTGTAGCAATTCTGCCTGATTATATTGAGATATCTGGAAAATTTCTTCTTTACTTCTGACTCTGTAATGAATTTTTCTAAATATATATCGAGCATCTGTTCTGAGGAATAGATTAAATTCAGTGGTGTTTTCAACTCATGCGAAGTATTAGCAAGGAAAATAGTATTGGACCTTTCATGCTCCTCCAATTTTTTTTTCTTATTAATCAGATCTCTTTTATTTATGTAATCCTCAACAAAAAAACGATAATTTATTTTTGATATGAAACAGGCCAACGCTACACAAATTACTGCATTTAAAATATAGCCACTTATCTGAACAGGATCAGTATTCAAAATAATTATACCAATGCTAAATATTAGTAAACTGCCGCCAAAAAAAACCAGACTCTGTAGAGAGGTTAAGATAACAAAAAAAGAAGTAGCCAATACTCCAATAATATAAGTTGAAATTTGGTTGTGGATATATTGAGCGTTAATAGATAAGAGAGAACACCATAATAAAATTAATCCTGTTAAATATAAATAAGATATCTTCTTTATTTTATCTTTTTGTAGAAAATACATATTCGAAAATATTAGCATCCAGTAAAAAAACAATCCAGTAAAAAATAGTAAATTCAGAAATATTAGATTATTGTAGCCTTTTGTTTCAATACTAAAGTAATGAAAAAGTAATATCTCTATAAATAATAAAATAATCAGTAATACCATTAAAACAATTGATAATCTCTGGCATACTTCATAATTTCTATTATGTCTCTGTTTGGTCAGGACCGCTAATTCTTCTTTCGAAAATTTCTTATTATACCTCAACAAATTAAATAAATACATAGATATCACCTTATTTGCGAATTGCTAACAAATTACTTCTGCATATATATAATACCATAAATTTTATAAAATTGATATGAAATAAGTAAATTTTAGACTTATATTTACACAAACTATACTTTTGTACTAACCTTGTTATTTAATTAAATGTAATGATGCTATATTTTTCTGGAATTTCCTTGACAAAATTATTTAATATGTTATAATTTATTTAATCATTAAAAATATTTTTAACGAAAAGATTATTTTAACTGATGTTTTGAACGTCCTTTATAAATGCAAATATCTAATAACTATTTTCAAAAATAGAGAGGATGATAAAATGAAAACTTTAAAGAAAAAAGGATTCAAGTCTCTTCTGCAATATCCTGAATTTATCAAAGTCTGGATGGGGCGTCTGGTTTCCCGTCTGGGTGATTCTATCGATTCAATTGCTTTTATGTGGATGATATATGAGTTGACAGGTTCTCCGCTCCTGATGGGAACTATAATGGCTGTAAACTTTTTACCCAATGTCTTGTTTGGACTTTTCTCAGGGGTTTTTGTTGACCGATGGAAGAAAAAACCTGTAATGATATCAGGTGATCTGGGAAGAGGTCTATGTGTTACAATAATAGCTTTACTCTATATCAGTGGTCAGATAGAACCCTGGCACCTATACATAATTACCTTTTTAAATTCAACATTTGAAACTTTTGCTTCCTCAGCCAGAACAGCAATTATACCTAGATTAATCAAAGATGAAGAAATTTATCTAACTACTAACAGTCTTTTTAAAGCAACATCTTCTCTTGCTGAAATCATAGGTCTTGGTTTAGCAGGTTTTATTATCGGAATATTTGGTATAGGTATTGCAATTCTAGTAGATGCTGCAAGCTTCTTTATCTGTACAATCTTTATATTGGCAGCTAAAATACCTATAAGCGAAAAAGAACTAACAAAAACTAAGCTGACCAGAAAGATATTCAACTTAGATTTAAAAGAAGGATTACAGACTGCTTTCAAAACACCAATCATAAGATTATCTATTTTACTGGGAGTAAGTCTAAATCTATGCATCAGCCCATTTAATGTCCTGGCCCCCATATATGCTGACAATGTACTCAATGGTGGTGCAAGAGCCTATTCTTTTCTAACACTTGCAATAACAATTGGCCTCTTAATAGGTTCTCTCATCATTGGACAGATTGGTAATAAAGCTGGCTATAGAAATCTAATTATAATAGGTATTTCCCTGATTACGTCAGGGTTTATGGGCTTTTACATCGCTACATCGGTGGTCATTGCACTCCTGGCAGCATTTTTAATTGGTGTAGGAGCAGCCTGTATTTCCAGTTCAGTAGTATCACTTATCATGAAGGAAACAGCTAATGAAGTAATGGGCAGAGTAAGTTCTATTATGAACAGCCTTATGATGGCAGCCATGCCCGCAAGCACTGCCCTTGCCGGATTAATTGCTAAATTCTACAATACAAAAGTAATCTTTCTGACAATTGGAATTTCCATTCTTCTTATTGGATTAATTGTTTCAGTAAATAAAAGCCTCAAAGATATACAATACAGTCAGAAAAACACCCCGGATGCTGTATCATAGAGGCCAATTTGAATTTAGAGCTAATTAGTTGTAATATTATATATAGCTATACAAGATAATAATCAAAAATTAGCTCCCAATTAAAAATGAGGTGAAGAGATGAAAGATATTAAAGTAATAACAAATGCAGAGGCAATCAAAGCATTATCAGACTCCTTTAGGTTGAAGATCCTGAATATTCTTCAGTTGGAAGGCAAGGCTTCAGCTACACATATTGCTGAAGAGATGGGAGAATCAGCATCAAAAATAAGTTATCATATAAAAATCCTGGAAAAACACGATATTATAAAACTTGAAGATACTCTAATTAAAGGAAATATAGTAGAGAAAATCTACACACCTGTTGCCAGAGAATTTAAACTTAAATTAAAAACAAAAAATGAAAAGGAAGGAATTGATGGAAATGAGCTATATCCTATTGTAAAGGAATTATCGACCAGCATAGAAAACGATCTATTTGAACTGGCCAATAGACATAGCAGTCTTGAGGACGACTCTTCTTCAGTACTTTCATACGGCTCGTATTACCTGACTGAAGAAGAAGCTGAAGAACTAACAGACCATATTATGAACAAATTAAGAGAATTTATGGGCCGGAAGAAAGGTGTTATAAATGATAATTACAATGAGTATAGGATTGGTTTTCTCGTGCTAAATTATTTTTCGAAATCTTCCATTAAATGACCTATATTCATTGCTATTGTTCTACTAAATCCTACAAATATAATATCTAATTATTAGTAATCAAACGATATGTATAAAAAAGTTTGTAAACAAAAAATCTCCCGGTTAAAAACTAATCGGGAGTTCTCCATAAGAGTTAGTATAACAATATGTAAAATTGGTGGGACTAGAAGGATTCGAACCTTCGGCCTACAGATTAGGAATCTGTCGCTCTATCCTGCTGAGCTATAGCCCCATGTATTTCTAACATGTATACTTTTATCTACCTGAAGTATATTATTTATCTTGAAGAAAATATGCTTCAAGTCATTGTTGTTTTGCTCGCTGTTTAATATAATACTATAAAAGCAGCTATTTGTCAAAGAAAATTATACTATAAATGACTATTATTTGAGGCCTAACCATGGCTTATATAATTCGCGTAAAAAAGGATGATTTCCTGATTAAAAAAACCTCCTTTAAACTTTAAAAAAAGAGGTTCACTTCTATTATATGTATGAATGCTCTATACCAGATCTATTATATGTATGAATACTCTATGGCAGTCAAATGTTTCAGATAGTAAGTTTACTTTATAACGTCAGTAACTACATCCATAAACTTATCCTCTGTAAATGGTTTTCTGATAAATCCTTTTGCGCCAAGTTTCAGGGAGTCAGTATACAGTCTCTCATGAGAAAGGGCTGTACACATAACTACTTTGCAGTCTTCATCGAGCTCCTTTATGCTCTTTATAACTTCAAGTCCATTGATATCGGGCAGATTAATGTCCAGGGTTATAAAATCAGGTTCATTTTCTATGTAAGACAAAATAGCCTGTTCTCCATTATAAGCACTTATAGTTTCATAGCCCATCTTATAGAATATACCCTCCAACATAATGTGCATAAACTTAGAATCATCTACAATTAATACACTACCATTCAAGATTGCTCAGCTCCCTTTGTAATTCTTATACTTTTGATAGTTTTTTATATTTACTTATCAAAATCTAATACTCCCTGTATTTGATTTTTACTTATAATATAGTAATTCTGTGCTAATTTAAAAATTCCTTTTTTTATCAATTAAAATAAGTATAATTGCAAAACAAATATCCTATACCACTTTAGTTATCTACTTATCACGATTTTTAAATCTGTCTTTTCAGCTGCCAGTCAAGAATATACTTCAGGTCATTTTTCGCCTCGATATCGGGAAGCTGATTAAGATTATCAACCGCTTTATCAAGAAATTTCTGTCCCAGTGTTTTACTTTCTTCAAATGCATTATTATCATAAACCATTTCTGTTATCAATTGAATTTCATCTTCTGTTATAGAATCCCTGGTAAGTATCTCGCGTGTTTGTGCTCTGTACTCGTCACTTTTCATAAGACATATAATCGGCAGAGTATAAATTCCTGCAGCAAGGTCCTGACCTATTTTTTTGCCGGTTTTCTTTTCCTGTCCTACAAAATCTAATAAATCATCCTGTATTTGAAATGTCATACCTATTTCAAGAGCAAAATTGTATAAATGATATAAAGGCTTATCTCTGACACCTGATTCATGAGCACCCATATATGTGCTAATTGCAAAGAGTAGGGCTGTTTTTCGCCGTATCCTTTTAAAGTAATCATATATGCTCAAATCTATACTATATTTTCCTTCAAATTGATCGATTTCACCAGCACAAACTAGCCTGACTATTTTATTGAGTTTCATAAGACTGTGCCGTGATAGGTGATCAGTAAACAATGTATATGATTTAGCCAATAAATAATCTCCTACAAATACGGCTACATTCTTGCCAAATCTTTCCTGAGCAGTAATTTCCCCTCTTCTCAATCTAGCCTCATCAATAATATCATCATGGACAAGTGTAGCCATATGAAGAAGTTCAATCCCTGCAGCAATTGATAATAATTTATCTAGATCAACTTTTCCAAACCTGCCAGCCAGTATAACAAGTATTGGTCGCAAACGTTTACCTCCACCATTAATCAAATCTTTAATAGCAATATCCAGAACAGCTCTATTTGATTTACAGTATTCTAACAAAAAGGCATTTAGTTTATCTACTATTTTCTGAAATTTTTCCAATAACATCACTTCCCGGATATATAAAAGTCATCATCAGTTATCTCTACCTTATCTTTTATCCCATCAGTAATTATTATTCCGTGATCTTTTTTGATAAAAAGAGCTTCAACCCCTTCAAGCTTATTTACTAACTCCAACCCCTTCTCTGGTCCAAGGATAAAAAGGCTCGTTGATAAAGCATCGGCATCAAAGGAATCATCACTTACAATACTTACACTCAGCAGGCCACTTCTGGCTGGATAACCTGTAGTAGGATCGACAATATGATGATAAATAACACCATTTTTTTCGAAATAACGTTCATAATTACCTGAAGTTACAACGGTTTTATCCTTAACTTCAACGATAGCCATTGTATTACCTCGATTGTGACGAGGATCCTGAATACCTATCCTCCAGGGATTATTATCTGGCTTTCCACCAACAACAAGAACATTTCCACCCATATTTATATAGGCACTATCAATTCCTTCTTCCCTCAGAATATTCCTGACTTCATCAGCAGCATATCCTTTAGCTATAGCACCCAAATCAAGCCTCATCCCTTCTTTCTTCAGACGGACACTCTTCTGATCAGGATTTAGCTCAACCCAGTTGTAATTTACCAGTGATTGTGCTTCTGCTATCTCTCCTTCAACTGGGACACGGGCTTTATTTGTGCCAATTCCCCAGAGTTCCACCAGGGAGCCAATACTTGGATCAAACCTACCCTCAGTTAGCCGAGCATAGTAAAGAGCCTTTTCTATAACTTCAAAGGTATCCTGTTCTATAGAAACAAAATCACCAGCATTCTGGTTAATTGAGTATATATCACTCTCTTCAATCGTCTTACTCATATTTTTCTCTATCTCATTCAGTTTATTAAAACTTCTATCTATCACATCATCAGCATTATCTCCATAGACTTTCATCTGCACCAGAGTGTTCATCACGAATGTCGTTCCAGATTCCTGCGGGATTTCTGATAAATCAACATCTTTTTTCCCACAGGCAGATAATGCTAATAGGGAGGAAACCAAAAGAATAATTATTATTTTTAAAAATTCATAGTTTTTTTTCATCAACTCATCAGCTTCCTATTTGTTTTATTGTTTACACGATTATCTTACTATGACCGTGAGCTAATTTGAAATTTTTCTGTTCGACTTCCGGAAATACTATACTTAAGTAAAAATGCATTTTTTGTATAATATAAAATTCAATATAATTTTATCATATCTATATATAAATACCAAATAATAAGATAATTTCATTCAATCTTTTTTCAGGTAAGTTGCATACTTATAAATATGATATAATTCAGCGTTGTTCTTATGCCTATCCAAAATATCATTCTTTATCACTTATTTATTTAATATTTTAACACAGAAAGAAGAAAAAACTGCCTCATAATAATGAGACAGTCTTTTTCATCTTATTTTAACCTAAATAAAAATAATTAATCATTATATAAACTGGATACTTAGTTTCACAAAGTATTAGATACATAAAATTAATTAAATGAGAATGATAACTATAGCTATTTAAAATTTTTTGAATATTCTTTACGTTTCTTAAACGATTTAGCCAGTATCCATTTACATTTGTTATATTATTAGCCTCTTGTTTATCCTATTGTGCAATAATTGTACTATTCTTAATTACATTCGCCAAACAATAAGCAAGTATTATATTGCAATTAAATTATAATATGTTATAATATTATTGTTAAATAAATAACTTAATTAATTACATACTTACATCTTAAATTTTATTTTTAAAATTATTTGTGAAGGAAATAATAAATCACGAGGAGGTAAAATAATGAGCAAAAATATCATTATTTTAGGTGCTGGTTATGGGGGTATTGAAGCAGCTAAAAAATTAAACAAAGTATTGAAAAAAAACCCCGAAACAACTATAACACTTATTAACAATCATCCATTTCATACTCTATTAACCGAACTACACGAAGTAGCAGGAAATAGAATTGATAGCAAGGGAGTAATGATAAGTCTTGATGAACTATTCGACTCAACAAAAGTCAACGTTGTAGTAGACTACATCAAAGATATAGATTTTGATAATAAAGTATTAAAATCTGACGAATTTGAGTATAAGTATGATTACCTTATTCTTGGTACAGGAAGTGAACCAACACACTGCGGTGTAGAAGGAGTAATTGAAAATAGTTTTACCCTCTGGTCTCTTGAAGATGCCGAGGAAATTAATGATCATATTCAAGACTGTTTCCGTAAAGCAAGAGTATCCGAAGATGCAAAACTAAGAAAGGAACTACTCAGTTTTGCCGTCTGTGGTGGTGGATTTACCGGTGTTGAAATTTTAGGAGAGCTAATTGAATGGTTTGATGAACTGGCCAAAAAATACGAAATCCCACGTAATGAAGTCGATCTTTATTTATGTGAAGGGCTTGATCATATACTGCCCAACATAGATAATAAATTAGCAGACAGGGCAATGAACTACCTGAAGAAAAACGGGGTAACAATAAAGCTGGGCTCTTTTGTTGATGAAGTTCGGGAAAATGGCTTGACACTTGCTAATGGCGAAGAAATAGCAAGTAGGACAATCATCTGGAACTGTGGTGTAAGGGCTTCTGATACAGCTGCCAGCCTTGAACTTGCTGCTGATAGAGCTGGAAGAATAAAGGTAAACGAATACTTACAATCTGTAAGTCATCCAGAAGTCTATGCAATTGGTGATAATGCAGCAACACCCTGGGATGGAGATGACAAAATCTTACCTGCTCTGGTTGAAGCAGCCTTACAGACCGGTGATACTGCTGCTGTTAATATTGCTGCTGATATTAAAGGAACAAAAAAAGAAAAAATCACTCCGAAGTTCCATGGGATAATGGTTTCTATAGGCAGGAAGTTTGGTGTTGCAGATGTAATGGGTCTTTCACTGAAAGGTTGGCCTGCTATATTAATGAAACATATGGTCAACTGGCATTATTTATTCGGTATCGGTGGAGTCAAAAATGGTTGCACATATATTCTTGATTATATAGATGAAGAAAGCTCAAACAAAGGTTTTGTACCAAATTTATTTGCTCACTTTAGCCAGAAGAGTTTTTCATTCTGGATAGCCTTCTTGCGTATCTTCCTGGGGGTACAATGGTTACTTTCCGGGCTGGATAAAGTTAAGAACGGTTGGCTTATCTGGGGTGATAAACTGGTTGCGGGTGCTTCTACATCACCTATTGGTCCTAATCCAGTGGGCTGGTATGTAGACTTTATGAAGGCTGTAGTATTTGAATATCCACTCCTTTTCCAGTGGATGATTACACTTGGAGAATTAGCACTGGCAACTTCTCTTATCCTTGGTATCCTGATACCACTGGGAGCCATCGGATCGGTCTTTATGACTCTAAACTTCTTCCTGTCAGGATTTTATCCACAAAATGCAACACTCCCATGGTGGTTAATGGCCTCTATCACCTCAATTGGATCAGGCAGGGCATTAAGTCTTGACTATTACCTGATGCCATGGCTAAAAAAATTGATCTGGGGTAGTCGTAAAGGCAAGAATGAAGATCTGAAAAAAATTATGAAACCTATTGTTAAAGAATAAGAAAGTATACAAATTATAAAAAAGATGTAAGTATTAATAAAACCCTTACCGCCATAAAACGGTAGGGTTTTTGTGTTCTGATAATTAAATATTTTCATCAAGACTAAGTGTGAAAAAAATTTTAATATAGTATATCAATTAATCATATATTTTACTAAAAAGACAGAAATAATTTTTACTTTTACCACCGAACGAAACCTCGAGCGACTAATTCCAGGAGGGAAATAATTCTATGAAAATAAGTAATCTACTGTATGTTATGATATTACTTAGAGTTTTGTCCAGCATGATAGAAATGGGGGCTGCATGTCTGATGTTTTACTTCAAAAATATAGAAACAGCCATCAGGATAAACGCTCTACTTGGATTATTTGGTCCTCTAATTTTAATTCTGGTAACTTTTATCGGCCTTGTTGGTATAAGTACTGAACTAAACATAAAAAACCTGCTGTTAATTGCAACAGGTGTGATACTGATACTTATAGGTACTCGCTAAACTGCTAAATCGCTCTCTATAATTAAGTATATCGTTTGAAAGGATATACCCAGCTATATCAGGAGGCAATATAGCTATCATATGAAATATACAAAAGATTAAATGAAAGCTTACAGTATTATAGATAAATCTAAGTAGCATAAAATAAACGCTTTACGCCCAGTTTTATATTCTTTACTGATTTTGTCAGTAAATGCTTTTTCCGCACCTGCCTTTTCTCCCGGAAGGCTACGAAATAAATCCTATTATCATTTTCATCTGCTTTTGAAAAGGTATAGGCGCTATATACATCAATACATTTAAAACCAGTACTCCTCAGTAAATTCTTTACCACATCTATCCTGTAACCTGTCTCCTGGTGCAATTCCTCATAATACTCAGCTGTATCTTTATGGTAAATCTTTAACCTGACCTTCCATAATTTATTGGATTTATCAATAATATCTTCCCAGACACAGGAATAGTCCTCTCCTTTTATAATAGTAGTACCAGGCTTAATGCTCATCAATCTATTAATCGTATTCATATCAAAAATAAAAAACCCGTCTCTTTTCAGTGAATTATATACATTTTCGAAAACACTTTTCAAGTCTTCTCTGTCAAGGATATAATTAAGGCTGTCGAAAAGACATAAAGCCAAATCAAAATTCGAAGAGGTACTAAAACTCCTTAAGTCTGATTGTATAAATTTTATATTCTCATCCATTTGCCCAGTTTTAACCCGGGCAAATTCTAGCATTTCCGCTGATATATCTATGCCTGTGACCTGATAATCATCCCGGGCAAATAAAACACTCATATTGCCTGTTCCACAGGCCAGATCAAGGACCTTATTTGCTGTTAGGCTATAATAGTCCATGATCTCATGTAAGTAATCATACCATAAATTATAAGGTACTGCCCCCATTACATCATCGTAAATACTGGCAAAGGATGAGGTATAAGCTCTTCTTTCCATGTTTACCATCCTAACATATTAATAATACCTATAATCCAGTCAATTTCAGGACCTATCCAATAGATCCATTATAAAGCATGTAATATCTCCTGTCCCTTCTCCTGTTTTGGAGGAAAAGAAACAAAAGGCAGTATCATTTCTCAACTGAAGAGTCTGTCTAATGAGTTTCTCCTGTTTAGATCTCTGTCCCCTGGATATTTTATCAACCTTGGTTGCAGCAACAAGTGTTGCTATCCCTGTCTCCTGTAACCAGTCAACCATCATCCGGTCTTCAGAAGTAGGCTTATGGCGGGCATCCACAATCTGGACAATACCAACAAGATTAGGCCTATTGTGGAGATAGTCATCTATTAAATAAGACCATTGGTCCTTGATTCTTTTCGGCGCTTTTGCAAAACCGTAACCAGGTAAATCCACTAGACAGAAACGGTCATCAATATTAAAAAAGTTTATACTCTGTGTTCTACCCGGCTGTGAACTGGTACGGGCTAGCTTATTTCGATTTAGAAGCTTATTTATCATAGAAGACTTACCCACATTAGAACGACCTGAAAAAGCTACCTCCAGCAAATTATGCCGGGGATAGCCACCTGTATCAAACGCACTTGTTAAAAACCTTGGATCATTAACCTTCATTTCCTTCCCCCTCCATCAGAACCAGTTCCAGTACCTGGTCCATATGTCCTACAAATTCTGCTTTAATATCTCGCCTTAATTTTTCATTTATTTCCTGAAAGTTCTTCCTGTTTTCTACAGGTAGTATAACCTTTTTTATACCGGCCCGTCTTGCAGCCAGAACCTTTGTCTTTATACCTCCAACAGGCAGTACTCTACCCCTCAGGGTTATCTCTCCAGTCATGGAATAGTCTCCCCGTAATGGTCGATTACTAAGAGCAGAGGCAATTGCAGAAGATATTGTAATACCGGCAGATGGACCATCTTTCGGAACTGCTCCCTGTGGTACATGAATGTGTAGATCATATTTCTCATGGAAGTCCTTTTCCAATCCGAGATCCTCACACTTGGATCTGATGTAACTTAAAGCAGCCTGTGCCGATTCTTTCATGACATCTCCAAGTGATCCAGTAAGCATCAACTTTCCTTTTCCAGGTACAACAGCAACCTCTATATCAAGTATATCACCACCAGCCTGAGTATAGGCCATACCGGTTGCCACACCAACTCTATTTTCTTTTTCTGATTTTTCATCCTTAAATCGAGGAACGCCCAGATATTTATCTACACTATGTGTAGTAATTCGCGCCTGCCGTTCTCTACCTTCTACGATTTCCTTGCTTACCTTTCTCGTAATAGCCGACAGTTTCCTTTCCAGATTTCTGACTCCTGCCTCCCGGGTATACTCACGGATTATTCTATGAATTGCATTTGATGAAATATTTATCCGTCCTTCATCCAGACCATGTTCCTTTGTAATTCTAGGTATCAGATGTCTTTCAGCTATCTGCACTTTTTCATTATCCGTGTACCCCGGTATTTCTATAATCTCCATTCTATCCATCAGTGGTGCTGGTATAGGATAGGCTACATTTGCAGTGGTAATAAACAATACCTGTGAAAGATCAAATGGTAGTTCAAGATAGTGATCTGTAAACTCAGTATTTTGAGCAGGGTCAAGTACTTCCAGCAGTGCCGCAGAAGGGTCCCCGCGAAAATCAGCTGTCATCTTATCAACTTCATCCAATAAAAAGACTGGATTTTTGCTGCCCGCTTCTCTCATTGCATTTATTATACGTCCAGGGCGTGAGCCTATATACGTCCTGCGATGTCCTCTAATCTCGGCTTCATCCCTGACACCACCAAGTGAAATCCTGACAAACTCCCTCTTCAAAGCCCTGGCAATAGAGCGTCCCAGAGAAGTTTTACCGACACCAGGTGCACCTATTAAACAGAGGATAGGCCCTTTTTTCTCTGGTGAAAGTTTTCTCACTGCCATGTATTCAAGAATTCTCTCTTTTACATCCTCCAGGCCGTAGTGGTCTTCATTCAAAACCTTCTCGGCCTCTTTGATATCGATTTTTTCCTCATGGTATTTTCCCCAGGGAAGATCAAGTATGCAGTCAAGATAATTTCTGATTACTGTTGCCTCAGGTGACATACTCGATGTCCGCGACAGCTTTTTCATCTCCTCTTCAATGCGTTCCTCTACCTTTTCTGGCAAGTCCAGTTCTTCTATTCTCTTGCGGTAATCCTGTATCTCGGGATCTTCATTATCAATTTCCAATTCATCCTTAATTGCTTTCATCTGTTCCCGCAGGTAATACTCCTTCTGGGTTTTCTCCACCTGTTTTTTAACCTTTTTCTGAATTTCCTGCTCTATCTTCAGTATCTCAATTTCATCCCTGATAGTTTTTATTAATTGTTCCAGTCTTTCTTTTACATACAGTGCTTCAAGGAGTTTCTGTTCATCTTTGAATTTTAACTCAAGATGTGAAGCAATTATATCTGCCAGTCTCCCTCCTTCTTCAATATTATTGACACTGAGCATAGTCTCAGCAGGAAGGTGTCGATTGTATTTTACATATTCCTGGAAACCATCCAGCGCTGAACGCATCAATGCTTTGATTTCTACATCTACTTCCTCCACAGATGAGAACGGCTTTACCCTTACTGAAAAGTAATCTTTCTCCTCCACAAAGTCAAGAATCTGGCCTCTCTGAATACCTTCTACTATTACCTTTATCATTCCATTTGGTAATTTAACAAGCTGTTTAACCTCGGTAATTGTTCCTACTTTATAGAGATCTTCTTTTCCCGGGTCTTCAATCTCTTCATCTTTCTGGGCAGTAACTATGATCTCCTTTTCATCAAGCATAGCCAATTCCAGGGCTTCTATTGATTTCTCACGACCTACCAGCAGTGGAATTACCATATGTGGAAAAACCACAACCCCACGTGATGCCAGTAAGGGTAATTCAATAATATCATTATTTTCTTCTATATCATACAATTTTTCCTGTACCATCTCTTATTCACCTCAATTGTTTAATTCTCTTAAAGAGTAAATATTCCTGCTTTATATATTAAATAATTACCCAGATATTTTGTCTGTTCAATAAAAACAGCGACTTCAGCACACAAATAACCTCGCCCCTGAAAAAGGACGAGGATTTTTGGTATTCTTAATAATGAATATAATTGTTCATGTATTTACAGTCATTAAGTTATCTGAACTTATAAGCTTCAACCTTTCTTCCTCTCTTATTGTCATAGAATTATCTATTGCCTCTTCAAGAGTCTTGATTGGTATAACCTCTATTCCATCTATCTTACTAAATATATTTTGATAATTTTCTTCAGGTATTAATACCATCCTGGCACCAGCCTTTACTGCAGCATTGACCTTGGCTGCAACTCCACCAATAGGCTTAATAAGTCCTCTGATTGAAACCTCTCCTGTCATGGCAATAGTGTTATCCACTGGATTGTTTGTCAGTGCTGAATATATTGCTACTGCCATTGATACACCTGCAGAAGGACCGTCGATTGGAAGTCCTCCAGGGAAATTGATATGAATATCATAGTCATAAGGGTTGATAGCCATCATTCTACGCAGAACAGTAATGGCATTTTCGGCAGATTCTTTGGCCATACTCCTTCTACGCAAAGTGTGACCTCCTCCCCCCATCTCTTCTTCCTCAATCACCCCAGTAATCCGAATTTCACCCTTTCCTTGACCTACATTTATTGCAGATGCCTCAATTTCAAGTAAAACACCCGTATTGGCGCCATGTACTGCCAGTCCGTTTACTACGCCTATCTGGGGAAAAGTATGTATTTTTTTATCCGGACGAGGTGAATACCTACCGCTATTGATAACCCTTTCTATATCATCGCGGATGATATCACTGCGTTGCTCACTTAAAGCTATTCCCCCAGCAAGCTGAATCATATTAACAACCTCCCGACCATTAGAGGCATAACGAACTATTAAGTCCAACGCTTCTGCACTAATGCTGAAGTGTATTTTTTGAACAGCTTTCTGACTTATTTTCCGCAGCTGATCAGCAGATAAATCATTAAAATATATTTCCAGACAGCGAGACCTGATAGCAGGTGGAATATCATATGGTTGTCTTGTAGTAGCACCAATCAGGCGGAAGTCTGCTGGCAATCCATTCTGGAAGATATCATGAATATATTGTGGTATGTTAGTGTCTTCCTCATTATAATAAGCACTATCCAGAAATACCTTCCTATCTTCAAGCACTTTGAGTAATTTGTTCATCTGCATAGGGTGTAATTCACCAATTTCATCTATAAATAAGATCCCACCATGCGCCCTGGTGACAGCCCCTGGTTTGGGCTGGGGTATTCCTGCTACTCCCATGGCTCCTGCGCCCTGGTAAATCGGGTCATGTACAGACCCTATAAGTGGATCGGCAATACTCCTCTCATCAAAACGGGCAGTAGTCGCATCAAGTTCTATAAACCTGGCATCCCTTTTAAAAGGAGATAAGGGAGATCTTTTTGCCTGTTCCAGTACCAGTCTGGCCGCTGCTGTTTTCCCTACACCGGGCGGTCCATAGATAAGTATATGTTGTGGATTAGGACCACATACAGCAGCCTTCAGGGCCTCAATACCCTGCTCCTGTCCAACTATATCTTTGAAACTGCTGGGCCTTGTTTTTTCAGACAGCGGTTCAGAAAGAGAAATCCTTCTCATTGCTCTTAATTTATTTAATTCTGTTTTTGATTCCTTGATAACTGCTTTTTTGGTTCCCTGCTGATTCTTCAGCATATTCCAGAAATATAGACCAATAACAACAGCAAAGAAAAATTGTATCAAGGTCAAAATAGTCACAAATGATAAATCCATATTTAAGCCCCCTTTTATATTTACAGAATTTAGTATATCCTGTTTCGCAGTACATTATCCAGGGGGAATATCTTTTTATAAATTATCATTAAATTTACAAAGCCAAACTGAGGGCCCCTTCATACAGACGCCCTATATTAAGTATTAATCACTTTCATATAATATGTATCTGGTATCTTTATTAAAAACAAAAAAAAGTTGAGCAAAAAAGTCAGTAAAAAGTCCTCCCCTACAGAGGAAGGACTTATTAATACTAATATGATTTTTTTAATAAACTTTCCAGCCTTAAGCAGTCTGCAGCTAATTCTCAAAGTTAATATCGTCAGAACAGATGATTATTAAAGCAGGTACTTTATCAGGCGCTTTCTTCCTTATCATCTACTCTAACCAATTCTGGTTCCATTTTTTCATCAATAACTTTTTCATTAATTATACATTTATTAATGTTTGTTTCTGAAGGAAGATCATACATTATATCCAGAATAGCTTCCTCTACTACTGCCCTTAGTCCCCTCGCTCCTGTATTGCGGGAAAGGGCTTTCTTTGCAATAGCTAATAGTGCTTCTTCTGTGAATTGTAGTTCTACATTATCCATTTCAAAGAATTTGGTATACTGTTTTACAAGTGCATTCTTTGGTTTTGTAAGAATCTCTACCAGGTCACTCTCAACAAGTTCATTAAGAGTAACAATCAGAGGCAGCCTACCAATAAACTCAGGTATCAGTCCATATCTAAGTAAATCTTCAGGCAGGATATTCTTCAGAATTTCCCCTAAATTCTTCTCCTCTTTACTTTCAATTTCTGCGCCGAAACCCATCACCTTATTACTGACTCTTGATTTGATTATTTTATCAAGACCATCAAATGCCCCACCTGCTATAAACAATATATTGGTTGTGTCTATCTGAATAAACTCCTGATGAGGGTGTTTCCTGCCACCCTGAGGTGGTACACTGGCAACGGTCCCTTCAAGTATCTTCAATAGAGCCTGCTGCACACCTTCACCAGAAACATCTCTGGTGATTGATGGATTTTCAGACTTTCTTGCAATTTTATCAATCTCATCAATATAGATAATACCTCTTTCGGCTTTCTCTATATCATAATCTGCTGCCTGAATAAGTTTTAGCAGGATATTTTCCACATCTTCACCTACATAGCCAGCCTCAGTTAAAGAGGTAGCGTCTGTTATGGCAAAAGGCACATTAAGTATCCTGGCCAGCGTCTGAGCAAGTAGTGTCTTGCCACATCCGGTAGGCCCGACCATCAGAATATTACTCTTTTGTAGTTCCACATCATCAATCTTCATATCTGAGTTTACACGTTTGTAGTGATTGTAGACAGCTACAGATAAAGACTTCTTGGCCCTCTCCTGGCCAATAACATATTGATCCAGTATTTTTTTTATTTCCCTGGGCTTTGGTACATTTTCTAAATTAAGATCTAGATCATCATTTAATTCCTCTTCAATAATTTCATTACATAGTTCAATACATTCATCACATATATAAACCCCAGGACCTGCCACTAATTTGCGAACCTGGTCCTGTGATTTACCACAGAAAGAACACTTTAACTGACCCTTTTCATCTCCAAATTTGAACAATTTATATCACCTCTTAATAAGGTTACTTATTATTTTAAATCATTTCTAACCATTATGCTGTCTATTATACCATATTCAACTGCCTCTTCAGCTGACATAAATTTATCGCGCTCTAAATCTTCACGAATTTTTTCTATGTCTTGGCCTGTATGTTTACTTAATATTTCATTTTGAATCTCTCTGATCCTTACCAATTCTTTAATATGAATCTCAGCTTCAGTGGACTTACCCTGGGCACCACCAGAAGGTTGGTGAACCATGATCCTGGAATATGGTAAAGCATACCTCTTTCCTTTAGTTCCTGCAGCCAGTAATAATGCTCCAGCACTTGCTGCCTGACCCATACAGATTGTAGATACATCTGACTTGACATGCTGAATGGTATCATACATAGCAAGTGCAGCAGTCGCAGACCCTCCAGGACTATTTATATACAGATATATATCCTTATCTGGATTATCCGCATCCAGGAATAGCAGCTGAGCGATAATGGTATTTGCCAGTTGATCTGATACCTGGTCACCTAAAATAATTATTCTATCCTTCAATAATCTTGAGTAAATATCATATGAACGTTCACCACGATTTGTCTGTTCAACTACATATGGAATTAAAGCCATCTCTATTATCCCTCCTATAAAATCATTATTCCCTCATTATAATATATTTAAACCTCTGTCTAATAATTTATTACTCATTTAATATTCTTCTCTACTTCTTTAGTTATTCTCTTTCAGGTAATCAAGTACCTTTTTAATAACTATATTGTGGACCAGACCCTCAAGCTGTCCATTCATCTGTAAATATGCCTTAATCTGTTCGGGTTTCTGTTCGCTGCCTTCAGTCATTTCTTCTAATCTATTATCTATTTCTTCATCACTTACCTCAATTCCTTCTTTTTTAGCAATAGCTTCCAGAACAAGATTACTTTTTGCCCTCTTTAGGGCATCTTCGCGATTTTCTTCACGCCAGCTTTCTTTGTCAGTACCTATATACTGGAAGTATTGATCTATATTGACACCCTGTTGTGATAAACTATACTGCATATTTTGTAACATAGCATCCAGTTCATTCTCTACCAGTATTTCTGGAACATCTACCTCAGCATTGTCAGTAGCATTTTCAATTAACTCATCTTCATATTTGTGATCTGCCTGATGTTCCTTCTGCTCTAATAATTTATTCTTAATATCTTCCTTTAGTTCATCAAGAGTATCAAATTCACTTACTTCTTTTGCAAATTCATCATCAAGTTCTGGTAATTTCTTGACCTTGATTTCCTTAATTTTCACCTTGAACAAGGCATCTTTTCCTGCCAGATCTTCTGCCTGGTACTCTTCGGGAAAAGTAACATTAACCTCCACTTCTTCTCCTATCTTTTGACCAATTAGCTGGTCCTCAAATCCAGGGATAAAAGAATTCGAACCTATCTCCAGGGTATATTCTTCTGCAGAACCTCCAGGGAATTCCTCGTCATCCACATAACCCGTAAAATCTATAATAGTGAAGTCTCCTTCTTCAACTTCTTCTCTATCAATACTTTCCAGTTGACTCTGCTGTTCCTGTCTTCTTTCAAGAGTCTCCATAACTTCTTCATCGCTTACTTCAACCTCTTCTTTTTCAATACCCAGTTCAGTGTACTGACCCAGTTCTACTTCTGGTTTTACCTCTACAACTGCAGTAAAGGTGGCGGGCTCGTCTTCGGCAATATAGAATTCATTAATTTCTGGTTGGTCAATTGGGTCGATCTCTGCAGCCTGAACTGCCTCACTATATGCCCGGGGTATCAAGAAATCAAATGCATCCCTGTGTAAAACATCTTTGCCATAACGGGACTCAAGCACTCTACGAGGAACCTTTCCCTTACGGAAGCCTGGAATACTGACATCTTTAACAACCTTCTTATAGGCTTTATCTAAAGCCGCATTCACTCTCGTTTTATCAACTTCAACCTTTAATTGAACTTTATTTCCTTCCAGTTCTTCTTTCTTGACTTCAATCTCTACATTATTTTCATTTACATTTCCCTTTGTATCTCCCATGATTAATCCTCCTTAGTTATTATGTATCTTAAGCCTGGATTATTCCTGCCCTTTAATTCTCTACTTCAAGTTTTCCTTATATAAATATAATCCCCGATCTGGCTCAGGCCAATAATCGGGGTTACTATCTTCATTATGGTGCGAAAGGCGGGAGTCGAACCCGCACGGGAATACCCACTAGATCCTAAGTCTAGCGCGTCTGCCAATTCCGCCACCTTCGCATAGTAAACACCGCAGGCTAGCCCTTCCTGGCTTCCCGCTCAAGACAAATATTATATTAGCATATCATAGTATTGTTGTCAAGTAATTTATTAACAGCTAAATTCGGCCCACTATTATATTATTGTCTTTATCGATATCTTTCCTGATAATATGCAGCTAATTTTTTTTCTTTTCCCTTATCATATTGATTGTTACTGGATTTATTTTTTTGATAATAGGTCATAATAATCTCTTTGATTGCAACAACTGCCATATCTATAGTTATATCATCACAAATTGCTTTTAATAATATACGGTCGATATACTCCTTATCTTCTATAGAAAATCCATCCCCAATAATTTGTCTTATAATATCATCTAACTCTTTTCTAATCTTAACATCTTCCAGAGAAGGTGGATTGTTTTTGCGATTTTCTTTTTTGTATATAAATCTTCGTACTTCAAGAAGTTTTTTTAAAACACCAGTCCTGTCTAACATTAATTTAAAATACCTCCTCCAGGTAAAGATGATAATACAACCTGGTTATTTTCTTTATATACTCCACTTAACTAATTTTCTCACTATATATTGTAATTGACTAATATATCCCATCTTTTCTGTAGTCCTTATAATCTTTAAATTGATAGAGATAAGGTTTTGTCATTTTTTCTATTCTTGATAATAGATATCTCCCCTGATTTACTCTATTGGAAAAAGGATTTTCATCAGGGTCAATCTGATCAATAGCTAATATATTTATATTAGTCGTAAAAATAAAAGATTTATTATCGTCATAACGCTGGGAAATTATCCCTTCCAGTTCATCAAAAAAGAAATCTGTATCTCTAGATCGAAATAAGTCATCATAGATAATCATTTCTGACTGTGTAAATGCCTTTTCACAATCAGATACATATTTAATAATACTCTCATTATCTGTAGTAAATCTTTTTCTACTCCAGATATATTTTTTTTCACTCATAAAAAAAACTGGAGCATTCAAATAATTTATACTATCACTTATTACTCCCCTGATTCTATACTTAAAAGGGTTTTTTTCATATAGTAGTTTTGCATATTCCCATAAGATAAGTTTAGCAATACTAACAGCAATATGGGTTTTCCCACTGCCATTCTTTTCACTATACAGTAGTACTGACTGTGGAGTGTTGGTTTTTCTAAAATACTTATCATAATTTAAAGCGAAATCCTTTAATTCTTTTACTTTTGACTTATTCTCTGGCATAAAATCGATATCAAAATTGGAAAATGAACAATCCTGATATTCCTTTGGTATTTGTGCTTTTTTAAATAACATCTGATAAATCTTCTGGATGGACTCTTCTTTAGTATAATACATTGTACTATCTATACTCTTCCTCCCGGTACTTTTTCTTTCCAGTTCCTTTTTCTTTTTCGCTATTATTTTTTGAAAATTGTCCATCGTTAGATTCACCTTTCCTGTCTGATTCAAATTCATCTACAGTAAGAATCCCTCTTTTAAATAGATCAAGTAGAACAGCCCTCGCATAATGAAAAGGACTCCCATCAGCCTTTTCGCTGCTGAATTTCATAACCTCCAGAATAAGTTCTTCTTCCATACCATTGATAATAAAATCTTTTAATTCTTGAATATCGTCATGTTTTATCATTCTTGTGCCAAAATATTTATCCCATGCCCTGGCAATCATACTGCCTGGCTGTGTATAAGGGTCTTTATTTATCTCAGAAATATCTTCAGGAACTACCAGTTCTAAAGTTATCAAATCATTTTCCTGCTCTGTATTTGTAGCTTTTATCCAGTTAAAACGAAGTAATCTCTCTATAGTTAAATCAAAGCTATTTCTGGTTAACTGTAATTGATTCAGAGTTCCCTCTATCTTAAGGTCAAATAAACCTTTTTTGCCATTTGTTCGAAAAAAAAAGAACACGAGCATAGCAATGTCCTCTGATTTAAGTCTTCTATCATTAAAAATATTCCGTGGAATTTTAAAATACTTATTTTCTTGTTTGTTCACCCGGAAAACCTCCAGTTATTTTTTTAAAGTATCGGGTATATTATATATTAAACAAAAGTGACAAGAATCCTTCATGAAATATAAATATTTTTACTAAATTCTTTTTGTTTTCTTATTGAAGTTCCACTCTTCTTTCTTTTCATCAATCAAGTCTTTAAAATCCTTATAGTACTTCCGGGCTTTCTTCTGAGATTCCAGTCTTAATGAGTCAAATATTCGGTAGTTTTCCAGCAAAATCCTAACTACTTCTTGATCAAGTATATGATTTTCTGTCATCTCATTTAAAATCACATTAACCTGATTCTGGGTCATACCTGCTCTATATGGACGATTTTCTGTGATTGCAGTAAAAACATCTACGACTGACATTACCCTCGACCCTATGGACAATCTATCCTCCTTGAGATGAAAAGGATATCCATCCCCTCTTAACCTTTCATGATGATATGAAGCCCATTCTTTGATTAAACCCAGTTCTTTACTTTCATCCAGGACACAGAAAGTATGATATGAATGACTTTTCATAATATTCCACTCCTGATTGGTCAGTGCTGCAGGTTTATTCAATATTTTTAATGGAACAGCCAGCTTTCCTATGTCATGTACAAAACCTGCTATCTTCAACATTTTACACCCTTCCTGATCAAACCCAAAATAGCAGCCCATCATTTCTGCCAGAGCAGCTACACCATGGGAGTGAGTCGCAGTGAAAGAACTACGAAAGTCAATAATGTAACTTAATATTTCACTGAACTTTAAAAGATCATTTATTGATAAGTTGTCATCATATATTTTTGACTTCCTGTCCAGGAACTGTCTCATCTGCCAGCTATTTATCGTGTCAAGCCAGAAATACTCCCTCACTGCTACCTTTTTGAAGGCCCGGACTGCTTCAGGCCAGAAATCAGTACTCTCCCTCTCTTCTATTTTACCTAAAATAAATTCTTTTTTATTCAGTATATCCCTCGTGTCTATTAAGATAGCTATTCTATCTGCCAGGAATAAGACATTTGCCAATTCAGATATATCATCCTCTATAATATTGGCATTTCTCTCAGACCATTCCTGATGATGGTATCTTATAATATCCGGTATATCTTCCAGCGGAAAGTGGCTTTTTATTAATTGATAACCAACTTCAGCGTGAAAATCATCACGGCTATCAAAACATAAGTCGCTGATGGATTGATTCAAGTAAAAGATACCTATATCATGTATAAGAGCAGATATAACAAGTTTTCGCAAATTGCTTTCAGTCATCTCCATTTCTTTACCGATCATATATGATATATAAGCAACCTGTCTATGATGACCAACCAGCTCTCTACTAATTAGATCCAAAGCTCCCGAAAACATCTTAAGTACTTCGTATAAAGAGAAATTCTTGATACATCTTTTTCTTTCTTTCATATTTATAACCCCTATTATTATTATTGTAGTATTTCATTTCTATAAGCAAATTAAATCAATTATCACGAATATATATAAATCATTGCAATAGCCTATTTAAATGTATATAAACTTTTTATAAAATACTATATTATATACACCAGTGTATATAATACACCCTAAACTACTTAATTACAAGCAAAAAACCTTACTGTAATAAAAAAACAGTAAGGTTTAATCATACCTCCCAGGTAGGATCTAAGCAATTTTTAAATCTTCTTTCCTGAAAAGTTATATATTCTTCATCTTTTTTTATTTTTACTATATATTGTATAAATCACTGGCATTAATCAATTCCATTTCATGTTTTTTCAGAATTTCTATGGTAGTTTCTATATTTTCGGTTCTGATAACTGCCAGTGCTTTTTCATCCATGGAAAAAGCATACATATATTCTACGCTAATATTTTCTCCGGAAAGAATTTTTAAGGCCCTGGCTATTGCCCCTGGTTCGTTCGGTGCTGAAAGACAGATCACATCTGTCAGATTTACAGAAAAATTGTTTTCGTTTAATACCTTATATGCCTTTTCCGGCTCAGATACTACTATTCTGATAATACCGAATTCTGAGGTATCGGCGATACTTAATGCAGACATGTTAATACCTGATTCACCAAGTATTTCTGTTAATTCAGTCAGCCTTCCCGATTTATTTTCCAGAAATACAGATAATTGTTTAATAATCATTTTAAAATATCATTCCTTTCACTATGCTCAATGAGAAAATTATTCAATAGATTCTTCCAACCTATAATACCTCTCATGTAAAGCATAATCCAATTTGATTTTCATTTACTAAATAACCGAAATTTTACCAGCAGGTTATTTGAAAAATCAACTTTATTAACCTGGCTTTATTAATCTAATTTTCTTTTATCTATAACACGTTTTGCCTTACCTACACTTCTCTCTATAGTTCTCGGTTCAACCAGTTTGACTTTAGCTGAAAGGCCAAGAGTGCTTTCAAGATTGTCCTTGATTTTCTTTGTCAGTGCCTCTAATTTCTTGATTTCATCTGAGAAGAACTGACCCTCAACCTCAACCTGTACCTCCAGTATATCCAGATTATTAACTCTATCAACTATTAGCATATAATGAGGCTCAGTCTCTCCCATATCCAATAAGATACTTTCAATCTGCGAAGGAAAAACATTTACACCTCTGATGATCAGCATATCATCACTTCTACCAAGACATTTTTCCATTCTGACAAGATTTCTGCCACAGCGGCATTTATCATAAATTAATCGAGTCAAATCACGGGTTCTATATCTTAATATAGGTAAACCTTCTTTAGTTACAGTCGTAAAGACCAGTTCTCCCTTTTCACCTTCAGGCAATACCCCAAGGGTTTCTGGATCTATAATTTCAGGTACAAAGTGATCCTCATTAATATGTAACCCATCCTGATATTCACATTCACTTGCTACTCCCGGCCCAATTATTTCACTTAATCCATATATATCTATAGCTTTTATGCCCAATCTCTCCTCTACCATTTTCCTCATATTGTCAGTCCAGGGCTCTGCACCAAAGATACCTACCCTGAGCTTGAGATTATCCCGGTTAATATTCATATCCTCAATTGACTCAGCCAGGTAAAGGGCATAAGAAGGAGTACAGGCCATAACAGTACTGCCAAAATCCTCCATCAACTGTAACTGTTTTTTTGTATTCCCTCCTGAAATAGGGATTACTGTAGCTCCAATCTTTTCACTTCCATAATGAACACCCAGTCCTCCAGTAAAGAGACCATATCCATAGGCAACCTGTATATAATCATTCCTACCAACACCTGCACAGTACAACGTCCTGGCAACTACCTCAGACCAGGTGGCTATATCTTTTCTTGTATAGCCAACAACAGTCGGTTTACCGGTTGTACCAGAAGAGGCATGCACCCGGACTATCTCACTCATCGGCGTTGCAAAAAGATCATAGGGATAATTGTCCCGCAAATCCTGTTTTGTAGTAAATGGCAGTCTTGATATATCATCAATACTTTTAATATCCTCCGGCATGACATTCAATTCCTGCATTTTTTTTCGATAAAAAGGTACATTGTGATAAACTCTTTCTACCATCTCCCGCAGTTTAATTCCCTGATATTTCCTCATCTCTTCTCTGGGCATTGCTTCATATTTTTCATTCCAGATCATTTAATTCTCGCTCCTCTCGCTTCACTATTAATATATTTCCTGAGTTTTTCTTATAATTATTAGGTATTTACTTATTTTTATAATAATTCATTATAAAGACAAAATTTCCTGCATAAGATTTGAGAAAATTAAGCTTCTCCCCAAAATGTTGTTCTTATACCCAGATTTTTTTACAGACCCCAGATCATAGAAATTCCCAGAACTGTTACCACAGTTAATAGTATCTGTAATGGAAAACCTACTTTAAAATAATCCTTAAACTTATATCCACCAGGACCATAGACCATCAGGTTTGTCTGATATCCAACAGGTGTTAAAAAAGCAGTGCTGGCAGCAAAAGTTACAGCCATTACAAAGGCAAAAGGATTAGCCCCCAGTTTTTGAGCAGCGTTAACAGCAACTGGCAGCATCAATACCACTGATGCATTATTACTGATAATATTTGTCAGGAGAGCTGTAATTAGGTAAAAAACACCTAACATTATTACAGAGGGTAATATGTCAGATAAAAGTAATATCTGCTCTGAAATATAGTTTGCTGTGCCGCTCTGTTCCATTGAAATCCCCAGAGGTATCAATCCCGCAAGCAAAAAAATCACTTGCCAGTTGACAGCATCATATATCTCTGCCGGCTGGAGTACACCAAGCGCAATCATCACTACTACTCCCGCTATAGCTGATATTACTATTGGTAAAACATGAAAAACAGCTAATCCAATAACAATCGCTATCGTCAAAGCAGAAGCAACTACCTTTTTCATACTGAAGGCCTCTTTATCGGCAATCTCCCTGGTATAGATAAAATTGGTATTATGGTCCAGTCTTTCCTTGGTTTTCTCAAGGGCATATAGTAAAAGAACATCACCCGGCTGAAGCCTGATATTCTCCATCTCCATATGACTTAATTTCCCACCTCTTCTGATAGCAAGCACAGTTGCATTAAAATCTTCCAGAAAATTCACCTCCCCAAGGGATGAGCCATCAAGTGATGAATCATGAGGTATTACAACTTCCATCAATGTCCTTCCACTGGATATCTGCTCCAGATTTGCCTCTGTAACGGCAATTTCCGGCAGCAGTTTGATATTATCTTTTTTTATTAACTTGAAGAGGGTTGACTGATCAGCTCTAATTAGCAGTCTATCATTTTCCTCAATTGTATGTATATCTGATGGTTCATATTTTTTTCCATCTCGAACCAACTGAATCACATCTAAATCCAGGTCCTGTAAATGGTACGAATCCTTAAGCCGTTTACCAATTAACGAACAGCCCCCTTCCAGTATCACCTCAGTTAGGTAATTCTGCATCTCATATTCTTCAAAGATACCCTTGTTAGGATCAATCCTTTCAGGTAAAAGTTTTCTACCGATAAAAATTAAATACATACAACCTACTATCAATACTATTAATCCAAGAGGCGTAAATTCAAACATGGAAAAACGGTGATTTATCAATCTGGCAGACACATCACTAGCAAGAAGATTGGTAGATGTACCTATTAGCGTTACCATGCCACCCATCATTGAAGCAAATGATAAAGGTATTAATAGCCTGGAAGGAGATGTTTTCGTTTTGCGGGCCAGATTCTTAACCATGGGAATAAATATAGCCACAACAGGCGTATTATTTAAAAACCCGGCTATACTCCCTGACAGAGTACTAATAATGCTTACCTGTGTACTCTCCTTATCACCTGCAATAATGGCAATTTTCTCACCAATAATATACATTAAGCCACTATTTTGAATACCGCGGCTTAAGATAAACATAGCCAGCACCGTGATAGTAGCTTCATTGGCAAAACCCGATAGAGCCTCTTCTACTGAAATCCTGGTCCAGGTATTAAAGATTACAAGTAATACTGGTATTGCAAGTGCAATGATATCAAGTCTAACAGGTTCCCAGAAAAATAGCCCAACTATAACAAGAATTAAAATACTAACTACTATAATGTCTATTCCTATTTTCCCCACCCCTTTATAAATAACCGATTTCTCTATTTATAATCATTAAATCCTAATCCTAAATTATATTAACCCTAAATCTAATTACATAATCTCCAAATATTATATATAAATATAATATAATTATATAAACTTAAGTATAAAATTTCAATAATTTCGATATATTTAATAGTATTAATTACTATTATTTATATATATTCTAAATTATCTATATAATTTATTCTCAGGTGCTCTCTTATCTTATATTTAACCCTTATTACTCTTTAGCGACATGGACTTTTGCTTAATTTTTTCATACAATATAATTAAGATAAAGGTTATATTCAAAAATACATAACTTCAATAGGAGGGTAAAATAAATGAGTAGTAAAAACAATGGACTAAGTAAAGGAAAGCAGGGAAATGGAAATAATGAAACTGAAAATCATAAAAAGGAATACTATAAAAAGAAAATGGAAGCCAAAATTAAAGAATGGCAGGCAAAAATGGACCAGTTAAAAGCCGAACTAGAACAGGCTGAAATCGAAACAGAAGCTGAATATAAATTAGCTAAAAGGAACTTAAAAGAAAGATGGGAAACAGTGCAGGAAAAGCTCGATGAATATAAAGAAGGTAATACTGAAGCCTGGGAAGAAGTAAAGAAAGGCTTTGACCGGGCCCTGGATGATCTGAAGGTTTCCTTTAAAGAAGCAAAAAATAAGTTGCAGCAGTAAGTACATTTAGTACATAAAAGAAAGGATGTGTATATAATGTTTTTCCTGGAATTATTATTTGCAATTGTAATAGCTTTGCTCCTGACATGGATATTCGGAATTGGCCTCAGACGTGACAATAGAGATTTTCTCTTGTTCTTTATAATAATGATACTCATAATCTGGGCAGGAGGTATATGGATCACTCCTGTAGGACCATTACTATGGGGTGTGCCCTGGTTATCCTTCTTGCTTGTAGGTTTATTATTCATGCTGCTTTTTGTTGCAGTCATTCCTGAAAATCGTTATAGAAAAAGAAGGACTGAAGCAGCTGAAAGAGAGACTGTATTCATCGTAGACGTTTTTTTCTGGATTCTAATTATAGGTATAGGTATTGCTATACTTACCTATTACCTCTAACTTGAAATCTACTTTTTTAACGTTATTCCACTCCAAAATAATAAATTACTGAGACTTTTCAGTGGCTGTCTTACATGACAGCCTTTTATTTATTATAAATATTATAATAAGTCGTAAATATCCTGGCGAAAGTTTACATTATTTTCAAAATCTACCCATGCAGTCCAGTAAACTAATACTACTGGTATATACTCTATTAAATCAACCTGGGTTTGTGCCCCTGCATTTATTACCTCTAATATTCTCTCAAAGTTCCATCCCTCTAAATCTTTCAGACAGTAATTAGCCAGTTCCAGCGGTTTTTCTACCCGGATACATCCTGAACTAAAGGCACGATTTTTATAATCAAACAATTCTGTGTGAGGGGTATCGTGTATATAAACTAAGTAATCATTTGGGAACATAAATTTTACCTGTCCAAGTTCATTGTCTGGACCTGATTCCTGTTCCAACATTAGGTCAAAGTTTTCTGAATTATATTCCTCCCAGTCTATATTCTCAGGTTCAATTTCTCTGGCATCATCCTCCCAACTCTCAAAAACACGTATATTTTTATCTTTCAGATAATACGGATTTTCCTTTATTAATGGAATAATATCCTTCACTGCTTTCTTCAGAGGGATTCTCCAGGTGGGATTAAACACCAGATATTCGACCTGATCATTAAATACCGGGGTCTGATTACTTTTGCTTCCGACAATCGCTTTCATCTGAAGTACTTCTTCTCCATTATCGATAAACTTCAACTGATAAGCAGGTATATTAACAAGTATATATCTGTTTAAATATTGATCAAATAGATTATAAATCTTGTTCATATTTAATTCAAGTTGCTTTATCCTTATGCTAACTGGCAGATTTAATTCATCTATAGTTGCAGGCCCCAGAATCCCATCAATCACAAGTCCATTTCTTTTCTGGTAATTTTTTAGTGCAGTTTCGAGGTTTTCATCAAATAAATTATCTTCATTATTATAATACAGATCACCAGTAATATTCAGTCTTTTCTTCAATAATTGAACTTCTTCTGAAACATCACCTTTTTTCAAAATTAGATCGTATGGTATTGTAGGCCATCCTCCCATTCTTTCAATTTCTTTGTATTTTACAACAGCGCTTCGGATTCGAAAATAATTTAAGAGATTCCATAAATCACCCTTATATTGCATTCCGGAATTTCCCTCTACCACAGAAGAAGTAATAAATATTAACAATATGATAATTATAATTCTCTTGTAAATTCTCTGCACAATTCCCGCCTCCAGTTATTATTCTATGAAAATAAAGATACTAATATCCAAACTATTTTTATTAAAATAAACTTTCTCTGTATGATAATCATTATTTTTGCATATTATAAAGTCAAAGGAGAGTGATATATAAGAAATGAAATTACGAGAACTTATGACAGATAAAGTTACTTCAGTAAATCCAAATTCGACAATCCAGGATGCAGCAAGAATTATGAAAGAGTTGAATGTAGGATCTATACCGGTCTGTGAGGGGAATAAGCCCATTGGTATTATAACTGATCGTGATATTGTTATCAGAAATGTAGCTGAGGCCCGAGATTTAAATACACCTGTAAGTCAGATCATGTCTGAAAATATAATATATGGCAATCCAGATATGTCAGACCATGAAGCTGCCAGTTTAATGGCAACAAGACAGGTCAGGAGATTGCCAGTCGTAGAAAATGATAATCTAGTAGGTATTGTGGCACTGGGTGACCTGGCAGTTAATAACGTGACTGATATGGAAGCAGGCAAAGCCCTGACAAACATCTCAGTTCCAAGTACACCACAATAAATTTCTTAATATTTATAAGCTAAATATTAAGCCAAACACAAAAAACCACAATCCCTTACTAAGATTGTGGTTTTATAAATTAAATTAATACATTAGTATTTTAAAAAGTATTCCATCTCAAAACTTC